>CAMHHO010000044.1:0-24788 GCA_946184965.1 uncultured Prevotellaceae bacterium
GGCTTCACATAGGGCGTCACGTCGTACTCAGCCGGCTCCTGTCCGCCCTCGTTGTAGCCCACTTGCTTGCCGTTCAGCCAGACGAACGAGGCGCTCTGCACCTTCTCCAAGCGCAGGAATACCTGCTGTCCCTGCCACTTGGCGGGCAGGGTAAACGTCTTGCGGTAAGCCCCCGTGGGGTTATACTCGCGGGGCACGGAGGGCGGATTGGCCTTGAAGGGTGCCGGCACGTTGCGGAACTGCGCGTCGCCGTAGCCCGCCATCTCCCAGTTCAGCGGCACCTGTATGGTGTTCCACTTGCTGTCCTTGAAGTTGGGCTGGAAGAACTGCTGCGGCACCTCCTCGGGCGTGTTGGCGAACAGGAAGCGCCACGGTCCGTTCAGCGACAGGTGGTCGTCGGCCAGATAGTAGGCATGGCCCTCCTCCTGGCCTTCTTCGAAGACCGCGGTATTCTCAACGTAATCATAAATGTGCTCCAGATACTGGGCGTTTGCCTGCAGTGAACAGGCAGCTGACAAACAAAGGAAAAAGCCTTTGGCGTGCGAAAAGATGGTCTGCATAGTTGTTTGGTTTACGGATTTCGCTGCGAAATTACAAAAAAACTCCCAAATAGCAGCGATTTGGGAGAATTATTTGGTTATTTTTAGGATTTTACTTATGGTACATGTATTCCCTGATGGCAGCCACCAGTTCGTCGTTGAACTCCGGCGCTTGAGTAGAGATGCGGAAATGGCAGGGCTTGAGGCCCTCGAAGTTGGAGGCATCGCGAATGAGAAAGTCGTGACGGTCCAGCAGATACGCCTTCAGTTCGGCTGCCGAACTCTGCTTGATGGAGCAGAGCATGAAGTTGGTGCAGGTGGGGTAGACGTGAATGCCGAAGATGCTGCGAAGGCGATTCCTGAGGTGGTAAGTCTCAGCAAAGAGTGTACTCATCAGCTCGTGGTAATACGGAATCCCGTTGTCGAGCAGCCAATGGCCAGCCTCGATGGCCAGGGCATTGACCGCCCACGGACGGCTGTTGGCACGCAGACGGTCGATGACGGCCGACGGGGCGATGACGTAGCCCAGTCGCAGGCCGGGAATGGCGAAGCGCTTTGTCATGGAGTGGATGACGATGACGTTCTCCAGCGCAATGGCTTCCTGGGCGGTGAGCAGCGTTTTGTAGGTGTAGTCCTCGTACGACTGGTCGATGACGAGCCAGTGGTGGCGGCGCGACAGCACCTTGACGGTGTCGGTAGTCCTCACCTCGCCGGTGGGGTTGTTGGGATTGCAGAGCCAGCGCACGGCGCCACCCTTTGGCGCCTCTTCATAGCCGAACATCCGGCAGGCGTCGGCATACTCGCTGAACGTGGGGTGGCCCGTGGCAAACGTCCGTTCGTGGCGCAGGGTCTGGGCTATCAGGTAGATGGCGTCGGTAGCTCCGTTGGTGACGAGCACCTCCTCCGGGCTGACGCCTCGCTCGGCCGCAATCTTCACCTCTAATGAGCGTGCCTCAGGCTCAGGGTAGTGGCCGATGACTTCCAGTCGGGTGGCCAGATACTGGCGCAGCGGTCCGGTGTCTATCAGTGGCGATATGTTGCTGCTGAAGTTGCAGCGCAGGTCGCTGTGCAGGTATATGTCGTCGCCGTGTCCTTCAATCATGATCGGTGAGTATTTCGTAGATTCTGGGGACGTCGACATACTGGCGCACGTGCTGGGCCAGCTTGTCGTATTGCTCTTCTTTGAAGTCGGCGTGAGTCAGGTGGGGGGCTGCAACGGTGTTGCAGCATAGGGGACAGGTGGAGAGGAGGTGGCTGATGACGGGAGGGTTGTCGAGGAAGCCGTGGATGTAGGTGCCGATGCAGTGGTCGGTCTGAAGGATGGCCTCACTGGTGTCGCTGATGCCCTGGTGTATCTCGTAACCTTCGCACTGCTGGCCGTTGAACATGAAGGTGACCTGCTGCGTCGTCTTCTCGGCGGTCATCGTGGTGTGGATGGGCAGCAGACCGAGGCCGGGCAGGGTAGGGATGTCGCCCTCGATGCCGTCGGGGTCGTTGATGGTCTGGCCGAGCATCTGATAGCCCCCGCAGATGCCAATCACCATCTTACCCTCGCGATGAGCCCGCTGGATGGCCTGAGCGCAACCGTTACGGCGCAGTTCCATCAGGTCGTCGAGCGTCGACTTGGTGCCGGGAAGGATGATGACGTCTGCCTGCTGGATGTCGGAAGTGTTGTTGGTGTAGAAGAGATTGACGCGAGGGTCGCGCTCCAGCGTGTCAAAGTCGGTATAGTTGCTGATGTGTCGTAACAGCACCACAGCGACATTCACTTTCCCCTGCGCCAGTTGGCGTCGCTTCTGTTCAAGCGCAACGCTGTCTTCTTCGTCGATAAAGATGTCTTTGTAATATGGCACGACGCCGAGCACAGGCACGCCGCAGACGTCCTCCAGCATCCGGCGGCCGTCGTCGAAGAGGCGCAGGTCGCCGCGAAACTTGTTGATGATGATGCCCTTGATGAGCCGGCGGTCGTCGGGTGTCTGCAGGGCGATGCTGCCGTAGACGCTGGCGAAGACGCCGCCCCGGTCGATGTCGGCCACCAGTATGACGTCGGCCTTGGCGTGGCGCGCCATCGGGAGGTTCACGAGGTCGGTGTCGCGCAGGTTGAGCTCCGAGATGCTGCCGGCTCCCTCCATCACGATGGGGTTGTAGCGCGCGGCGAGGCGGTCGAAGGCGTCGCAGACCTCCTTGCGGAAGTCTATTTCCGAGGCTCCCCTGCGCCAGTAGTCATACGCACTCTTGCTGCCGATGGGTTTGCCGTTGAGCACCACCTGGCTGGTATGGTCCGACTGCGGCTTCAGCAGCAGGGGGTTCATGTCGGTGTGGCAGGGAATGCCAGCTGCCTCAGCCTGTACGGCCTGAGCACGGCCAATCTCGAAACCCTCGGGCGTGGCGTACGAGTTCAAGGCCATGTTCTGGGCCTTGAAGGGCGCCGGCTGATAACCGTCCTGCCTGAAGATACGGCAGAAGGCGGCGGCAATGACACTCTTGCCGACGTCGCTGCCTGTACCGGCAAACATGATGGGATGAAGGGATTTGCGATTTTCCAATTTTCGATTTTCGATTTAGATGTGATAGAGATGGGTGTAGCTGGCCAGGACATTCTTGTAGCGGAGCACGGGCGTGGGCACCGGCTCGCCCTTGGCATTAAAGACCTGGACGATGCTATTCGGCACTTCGCCCAAGAACTGGGTGTAGTGGAACTCATGGCCCCGATACTCCCTGCCGTCGAGCGTAAACCGGCGGTAGCCTAACGACAGCCGGCGGTCGGCACGGCGGGCGGTGATCTGATAGGGCAGCACGCCGCACATTGGGAATTCGCCGTCGTCGGTGACGATGCTCCGGCATAGGTACATCATTCCGCCGCACTCAGCGACGATGCGGCCGCCCTGCTCGGCATAGTCCCTGATGGCATGGCGGCAGGCCTCGTTGGCCACAAGCGCCTCGAGGTGTTTCTCGGGATAGCCGCCGGGCAGGTAGAGCAGTCCGACGCCGCTGAGGTCGGGCACGTCGTGCTCCGGGTCGAAGGACTGGACGTCGGCAAGGCGGTCGATGTACTCCTGATAGATGAAGGAGAACGACTCGCGGTTTCTGGCTATCAGCGTGTAAGCAGCTTTTTCCATGCAATGTTTTCGTCAATCAGTTGTACCAGCTTCTGACTCTCGGGCAGCACCGAATAGTCAAGTCCCAAATAGCGCGAGCCCTGCTCGATGTCGGCCGACTTGGGCAGACAGCCGAGGCAGCTGACCTGTAGCTCGTCGCACACCTCGCTGAGCATCCGCACATGGCGTTCCGAGCCCACCTTATTAAATATGACGCCCGCGAAGCGTATGTCATTCCTGAAACCGATGAAGCCTGAGAGCAGGGCCGCCATTGAGTAGGCCGCCGACCTGGCATCGACCACCAGCACCACCGGAATGTCGAGAATGCGGGCAATCTCGTACGTCGAACCGCGGTCGCGGTCGTAGCCGTCGAACAGCCCCATCATGCCCTCGACGATGCACACGTCGGCATCGGCGCCGTAGCGGCTGTAGAGCTCACTGACGTGCTCGGGCGTGGCCATGAACGTGTCGAGGTTGATGCTCGGCCGGCCGCACACCGCCTCGTGGAACTTGGTGTCGATATAGTCGGGCCCGCACTTGAACGGCTGCACACTGTAGCCCTTCTGCGTCAGCAGGGCCATCAGTCCGCGCGCAACGGTCGTTTTGCCGCTGCCGCTCATCGGTGCCGCTATGAGGAATTGACATTTCATGCTGCAAAAGTACTAAATATTTCCGAAAACAGTTGTTTATTCACAAAATATTCGTACCTTTGCACGCAGTTATTGGCAATCTGGCGGCTGACGCTGCCACGATGCAAGGGAATCCGGTGAGAGTCCGGAACTGTACCTGCAGCTGTAATCCCCGTTCGAGAGGCCTGCTTGTATAACGCCACTGGGATGTTTCCCGGGAAGGTAAAGCAGGCTGGGGAAAGTCAGAAGACCTGCCTTTAAGACACGAAGTACGACCGTACAGGAACATACGGTTCGGAAAAAGGAAACTGTTTATGAAACGGAGACAGAAACTGGCTCTTGGCCTTTGGCTGTTTGCTGTTGGTGCGCAGGCTCAGACCGTATGGCGCTCCGACAGTCTGCAGGAGGTGGTGGTGACAGGTACCGGCACGCAGCATCTGCTGAAGGATGCCCCCGTGCAGACCGAGGTCATCAGCCGCCGCCAGCTGCAGCAGTATGCGGGCAAGAGCATCGAGGAAATCCTGACGGGACTGACCGCCTCGCTTGACTTCAGCGAGAGCGACATGAGCTCGCGCCTGCAGCTGAACGGCCTGGGCAACTCGTACGTACTGATACTCATCGACGGGCGCCGGCTCCACGGCGACAACGGCGGCGAGAACGACCTCTCGCTCATCGACCCTCACAACATTGAGCGCATCGAGATTGTGAAGGGCGCATCGAGTGCCCTCTACGGCAGCGATGCCATTGCCGGCGTCATCAACATCATCACCCGCAAGCACACCGCGCAAGGACTGATGCTCGAGAACACCACGCGCATAGGCTCCTACGGCGACATACGCCAGCACGACGGCATAGCCCTGAACTACGGCCGCCTGTCGAGCTACACCAACTTCCAGCTGCAGCACAGCGACGGCTGGCAGAACACCTCGGAGGAGGCACCGCAGCAGACGGAGTATCACATCACCGACTCCCGCAACAAGACCGTGAACCGCCACACCAACTGGCAGCTGGCCGAGCGGCTCATCTACCAGCTGACGCCCGACGTCGAGCTGTATGCCGACGGCACCCTTTACTGGAAGCGCATCTACCGCCCCAGCGGCCACCATCCCGGCGTCGACGTGAAGACGTGGGACCTGCAGTACGACAACTCGTCGGTCTCGGCAGGGGGTAAATGGAAGCTGAACGCCACCGACGTCATTACCCTCGACGCCGACTGGAAGCGCCACGCCTACAACTACGTCTACACCGACACCACGCTGACCGACGGCTACGTGAAGGGCCGCTTCACCAACTACTATCCCTACTTCCCCGGCGACGTGGAGCTGCAGAGCGACCAGCGGCTGACCAACGTCTCGTTGAAGGGCGTTTTCAGCCTGCCGTGGGACCAGCGGCTGAGTGCTGGCATCGACTACCGCTATGACTGGCTAAAGGCGCCAATGCGCGTGGCGGGCGGCAAGGCCACCGACAACACCGAGGCCCTCTACGTGCAGGACGAGCTCGAAATGCTCAACCCCCTGTCGCTCACCGCCGGCCTGCGGCTGACGCGCAACGAGGGTTTTGGCCTGCGCCTGACGCCCAAGCTCTCGGCCATGCTGAAAGTAGGTGACCTGCGCCTGCGGGCCACCTGGAGCCAGGGCTACAAGACGCCCACGCCCAAGGAGCTGCACTACCAGTACATCAGAAACATGAACGGCGTATATCTCTACCTGGGCAACACCGGCCTGAAGGCGCAGCACTCCAACTACTTCGGCCTGAGCGGCGAATACACCGTCGGCCGCCTGACGCTGACCGTCGCCCCCTACTATAATAAGGTGAACGACATGATAACCCTCGTCACCATTCCCGCCAAGCAGGCCCCTGCCGAGCTGATGACGAAGTACGACCCCATCAAGGTGCGCCAGTATCAGAATATGGAGGACGCCAAGACCTACGGCGTCGACGTCACCCTGCGCTATCAGGCCCCGCACTTCACGGCGGGCGGCTCCTACAGCTATCTCGACACCGAGGCCAACCAGTATGACGCGGAGAACGACGTGATGCAGCGCGTCGTCATCGACGGCATGGCCCACCACAAGGCCAACGTCTACGCCACCTGGAGCCGCGACTTCACGCCCCGCTACCAGTTCGGCGTCGGCGTCTACGGCCGTCTTTCATCCAAGCGCTACTATCAGATCGACGGCGACGGCAGCGGCTATCAGCTCTGGCGCCTGACTACCTCCCACCAGCTGGGCAGCAGCTGCCGCCTGGAGGCTGGCGTCGACAACATCTTCAACTACTGCGACCGCACGCCCCACGGGCTGCACCTCGGTACGACCACGCCGGGCCGCACCGTCTACGCCTCGCTCACCGTGCGCTTCAGCCAAGGCCGGAAACTCACAAACAAGTATAAGTCAAACTTAAATTCAAGCAACAATGAAACAGATTAAACTACTTTTGCTGGCCATGACAGCCGTCATCGCCAGCGCTGCCTTCACCGCCTGCAGCGATGACGACGACAACACCAACATCGACAACAACGCCCCGGCACTGTCGAACTACGAGAAGTACCAGCAGGCCGTCAACAAGACCGTGAACGCCCAGAAGAAGAGCGACAAGGTCATTCTGCTCGTGGCCTTCGGCTCGACGTGGGAGCAGGCCTACGACACCTTCGACAAGGTGGTCAGCGACTACAAGGCCGCCTTCCCTGCCTGGGACGTCTACCTCTCGTTCTCAAGCGCCATCTGCATCAACAACGCCCGTGCCGGCGAGAACGTCGCACCTAAGGACTACTACGACCCCGAGCACTGGCTCACGGCCATCGGCATGGCAGGCTACTCGCAGGTCGTCGTGCAGTCGCTGCAGGTCATTCCCGGCGAGGAGTTCCGCCGCGTGCGTGACAGCTATGTCAAGGACTTCATGAACAACCGTAACGGCGACTTCACCGCGAACTACATGCACCGTCTCGACCGTAACGTCGTGGTCGGCACGCCCCTGATGGCCGAGGTCGACGACACTTACAAGCTGGCTCAGACGCTGAGCGCCGAGCCCGACGTGAAGGCTGCCGCCGAGCGCGGCATCGTCGCCTTCATGGGCCACGGCAACCCCGAGGGCTACGACTACTACGGCGGCAACGTGCGCTACCTGCAGCTCGAGAGCAACCTGCGCGTCATCAGCCCCAACTACTACGTCGGCACCGTCGACATGGACGGCACCTATGCTGAGGACGTCCTGAACCACATCGGGGGCGGCAACTTCCAGTATGTCGTCGGCGCCATGCCCGTCGGCGCCATCTATCCCAAGAACACCTCGAAGAAGGCACAGCTCTTCGTGCTGATGTCGATTGCCGGCGACCACGCCCACAACGACATGGCCGACGACGAGGACGAGGAGAGCTGGTACTCTCTCTTCAACAAGGCCGGCATCGACACCGAGGCCTATGAGACCAACTTCACCGAGGCCTGCTGGCGCGGCTACAAGCGTGGCGGCGACTACATCCCCGGTCTGGCTGAGCGCTCGGCCGTGCGCCAGCTGTGGATGAACCACACCCGCGAGGCCATTGCCAAACTGGGCACCGAAGAAGCTCTCTCGACGCCGACCACCGCAACAGAAGAATGATGTTTTTACGTGTATTATTATATAAGTTTACCTGCGGAGATGCTGTCGTGAGACAGCATCTCCTTGCTACTCTGCTGCTCCTTGGCAGCCTCTCGCTACAGGCGCAGGTGCACCGCATGGTGAGGGCCGACAGCGTTGACCGATCCTACAACCTGAACCCCGTCGTCGTCACCGGCTCCGGCCATCACCAGCGCCTGAAGTCGACCGCCACGCCCGTCCACGTGCTCGCCGCACAGGAAATCCGCGAACAGGGCATCACCACCTTCGACGAAGCCCTGCAGCGCATGCTGCCCCAGGTATCGATGGCGCCTAACAGCATGGGCTCGCAGCTGCGCCTCAACGGCCTGGGCAACAAGTATATACTCGTACTCGTCAACGGTCAGAAGCTCACCGGCGACATTGCCAACAACACCGACCTGCAGCGCATCAACATGGCGCGTGTCAAGCGCATCGAGATTCTCGACGGCGCCGCCTCGTCGCTCTACGGCAGCGATGCCATTGCCGGCGTCATCAACATCATCACCGACCAGCCCACACCGGCCAACGGCATCTCAGTAGCCAACGCCACCACCGTAGCCGCCCACGGCAAGCTCACCGAGAGTGCCACGCTCGACGTCAGCACCCACGGCTTCGGCTCTTACACGTCGTTCACGCACGACCGCGCCGACAGCTACCGCAACAACAGCCTTGAGTACGTCAAGGGCTCCGACACCGAGACGCAGCCCTCACAGGCTCCGCTCTTCACCGGCTACCGCTCCAGTCTGCTCGCCCAGAAGTTCACCTACAGCCCCAATACGCAGCTGGCCCTGAACGCCGGCCTCGACTACTCCTACAAAATCACCGACCGCCCGAACACCGCCCCCGGCGGACTGCCCGTCGGCGGCACCGACTATGAGATGCGCTACAAGGGACTGCGCTGGAGCCTGGGCTCCGTCTACAAGCTGACCAGCCGCAACAGCCTGCAGGCCAGCTTCACCGTCGACCGCTTCCGCTACGGCAAGGAGTACGACGTAGAGACGAAGACCAACGCCGTAGGTGACTACGTGCAGTCGAAGAAGCAGCGCACGATGGAGGGAGAGCTCAAGGCCATACTCGGACTGACGCAGGCCTCGACCACCATCATCGGCGCTGACTGGCGCAGCGACCGCCTGAACGCCACGTCGGGCGACATCAGCAGTCAGGTGTACACCCTTGCCGCCTATGCCCAGCACGAGATGAAGCTCCTCAGCAGCCTGACGGCAACCCTGGGCCTGCGACTGACGCACCACGAGACCTTTCATGAGCACCTGACACCCAAGGCCACGCTCATGTACAGCCTCGGCCACGTCAACCTACGCGCCACCTGGTCGACGGGCTTCCGCACCCCCGGCCTCGACGAGCTCTACTACCACTACTTCTCGGTCAACCGCGGCAAGCCCCAGATCAGCTTCGGCAACCGCGACCTGACGCCCGAGAAGAGCCACTACCTCGCCCTCAACGCCGAGTATCGCAGCGACGTGATAGCCGTCAGCCTGACCGGCTACGTCAACCGCATCAGCGACATGGTGGTCAAGCAGAACATCAGCGTCGACGATGCCACCCGCCAGATGCTGCTCGCCGAGTTTCCCGAGATGACCAGCGAGCAGGCCGGCAAGATGGTCAGCTACGCCCGCTACCAGAACAGCGACAAGGGCGACGTCAAGGGCGTACAGCTCAATGCCTCGGCCAATCTGCTGCCGGGCTTCAACATCTCGGCCAACTACGCCTACACCTATGCCCGCACGAAGTCGGCCGACGAGTGGACCGTCCTCGAGCGCAGCATACGCCACACCGCCACCGTCGCCGCCAACTACCGCTACTCGTGGCGCCGCTGCCGGCTGAACCTCAACCTCAACGGCCGCCTGCAGTCGAAGACCTATTACCCCGGCTACGAGGACGCCCCAGGCTACGGCCTGTGGAATTTCAACGCCTCGCTCCGACTCCCGCTCACGCCACTGACGCTTGAGCCGTCGGTCGGCATCGACAACCTTTTCAACCGTGTCGACCGCCGCATCGACTCCAGCCTCCGCAAGTACGCCCTCTACAGTCCCGGCCGCATGCTCGTCGTCGGTCTGAAAATGAAACTTTACTAAAAAATCGTTCCCTCCCTCTTTTTTTCCATTAAAAAAGAGTACCTTTGCAACGTTCTACGCTGAAATATGGAGAAACTGATTGCATTATATAAGGAGTGGAGCGGCAACGTGCCCGCCACGACCGAGAAACTGCCCGGGGCAGGGAGCAACCGCGAGTATTACCGATTCCGCGCCGCCGACGGCTCGAGCGTCATAGGCTGCATAGGCACCAGCCGCGACGAGAACCACGCCTTCGTCTACCTGGCGCGCCACTTCACCCGACGCAAGCTGCCCGTGCCCCGCGTGCTCGCCGTCAGCAGCGACGAGCTGCGCTATCTGCAGACCGACCTCGGCAACGTATCGCTCTTCGACGCCATACGCGGCGGTCGCGAGGCCGGCGGGCGCTACACTCTGGCCGAGCAGCAGCTGCTGAGACAGACCATCCGCGAGCTGCCCAACATACAGATACGCGGCGCACGCGAGCTCGACTTCTCGAACTGCTACCCGCAGCCCGCCTTCGACCAGGACTCCGTGCTCTTCGACCTCAACTACTTCAAGTACTGTTTCCTCAAGGCCACCGAGCTCGACTTCCATGAGCTGAAGCTCGAGGCCGACTTCCGCCTCATGGCCAAGGACCTCACCCAGGCCGGCGACGAGCAGTGCTTCCTCTACCGCGACTTCCAGGCGCGCAACGTGATGCTCTGCCAATCACCATCACCCAACACCCAACAACCATTCTTCATCGACTTTCAGGGCGGCCGGCGCGGCCCTTACTACTACGACCTCGCCTCGTTCCTCTGGCAGGCGTCGGCACGCTATCCCCACAAGCTACGGCGCGAGCTCGTCTACGAGTACTACAACGCCCTGAAGCAGTTCACCGAGGTGCCCTCGAGCCATCACTTCGTGGCCCGCCTGCGCCTCTTCGTACTCTTCCGCCTGCTTCAGGTGCTCGGTGCCTACGGCTTCCGCGGCTACTTCGAGCGCAAGCAGCACTTCATCGACTCCATACCGCCAGCCATCCAGAACCTGCGCGAGCTGTTGGCATCGGCACAGCTGCCTTACCCACACCTCGTCGACATACTGCAGCGCCTTTGCGCCCTTCCGCAGTTTCAGCTGGTCGAGGCCACTGCCTCGCGTGCCGACGGCTACAAGACCACCGAGCACAACCCCTACAAGGCGCACCCCCTCGACGGCCCGGCCACCTTCTCGAAGTACGACGCACAGGGACCGCTCGTGGTCAAGGTCTACAGCTTCAGCTACCGCAAGGGCATTCCCGACGACGAGTCGGGCAACGGCGGCGGCTACGTCTTCGACTGCCGCTCCACCCACAACCCCGGTCGCTATGAGCCCTATAAAAAGTTGACGGGCCTCGACGAGCCCGTCATCCGTTTCCTCGAGGACGATGGCGAGATACTCACCTTCCTCGAATCGGTCTATCGTCTGGCCGATGCCCACGTGCGGCGCTACATCCAGCGCGGCTTCACCAGCCTCATGTTCTGCTTCGGCTGCACCGGCGGCCAGCACCGCTCAGTCTACTCTGCCCAGCATCTGGCCGAGCACATCCACCGCAAGTTCGGCATCGAGGTGCGCATCGTCCACCGCGAGCAGGGCATCACCCAGACCTTGCGCTGAGCCTACTCCCACTCAATCGTGCCCGTGGGCTTCGGCGTCAGGTCGTAGAGCACGCGGTTCACGCCCGGCACCTCTGTCACGATGCGCTGCGTGATGTAGTGCAGCAGCGGGTAGGGGATTTCCTCAATCGTGGCCGTCATGGCGTCGCGCGTGTTCACCGCACGGATGATGACCGGCCAGTCCCAGCTGCGCTTGTTGTCCTTCACGCCCGTCGACTTGTAGTCGGGCACCACGGTGAAGTACTGCCACACCTTGCCCTCCAGTCCGTTCTTAGCAAACTCCTCGCGCAGGATGGCGTCGCTCTCGCGCAGCGCCTCCAGACGGTCGCGCGTGATGGCACCCGTGCAGCGCACGCCCAGGCCGGGGCCGGGGAACGGCTGGCGGTAGACCATGTTGTCGGGCAGTCCCAGCTGCTTGCCCACCACGCGTACCTCGTCCTTGAACAGCAGCTTGATGGGCTCTACCAGCTCAAACTGCATGTCCTCGGGCAGACCGCCCACGTTGTGGTGCGACTTCACGGGCCCCGACTCCACAATGTCGGGATAGATCGTGCCCTGAGCCAGGAAGCTGATGCCCTCCTGCTTGCGGGCCTCCTCCTCGAACACGCGGATGAACTCAGCGCCGATGATCTTGCGCTTCTGCTCAGGGTCAGCCACGCCGGCCAACTTGTCGAGGAAGCGGTCGGTGGCGTCGACATACACCAGATTGGCGTTCAGCTCGTCGCGGAACACGCGCACCACCTGCTCGGGCTCTCCCTTGCGCAGCAGTCCGTGGTTCACGTGAACCGACACCAGCTGGCGGCCCACGGCCTTGATCAGCAGGGCAGCCACCACCGAGGAGTCTACGCCGCCCGACAGGGCCAGCAGCACCTTCTTGTCGCCAATCTGAGCACGCAGCTCCTTGATTTGCTCGTCAATGTATTGTTGGGCCAGGGCGGGAGTCGTGATGCGCTCCATGTCAGCCGGCCGCACGTTACCTGTAGTCATAATCTTTTTCTCGTTTTAGTGAATAATACGTTGGTAATTGGGTTGCAAAGTTACATCTTTTTTCTGACATACGCCAACTTCAGCACCATTTTTATACGCAACGCGCGAAAAAAACACGCGCCGCCTCGTAATCATGAGGTGGCTCCTCGCGACAGCGAGGGGGCGCCTGCCGTGCGGCGGGGAGGGGGTACTGGAGAATGTCACATGTCACAAGTCACATTTTTGGTGAATCGCCGCTTTCCCCTGTATTTATCGGGGTTTGCGCACTAGTAGGGGGGGAGAATGTCACATGTCACAAGTCACATTTTTGATTTTCAATTTTGAGAAGCGGAAAGATTAAGAATTATATTATATTATAATATAATATAATATAATTCTTATATTATTATTACTATTCTCTTTTACTCTTTTACTCATTCACCTCCTTACTCCTCCGCTCCTTACTCAACTTGCGATAGTTAAGTTACCATATCCTCCCTTTCAGTAAACAACCAAAGGCTGTCAACGAAAACAGCAAATAACGCCGCTATTTTGGTAAAAATGTGATTTGTGACTTGTGACATTTCTTCGCTTTCCCCTGTATTTATCGGAGAAAGCGGCGATTTCAAAAATGTGACATTTGATGTGACTTTCGGGTACACCCTCCGCCCACACATCATTTCCCCTCCAAAGTCAGGATGGGAATTGCCGCGTCCTTTTGATAAAAGGCCGTGTTATTCCGTGCCAAAAGAATTCGTGTCTTCGTGTTCAGTTAATGTGCTCATTTACGACGGCAGCAAAGCCTGACGGGGCCGATAATGCCCGAAGGGACCAGCTCGTCGGAGGGCTGGGCGAGGGGATGCGTCGGCTGCATCAGGCGCTCGGAGGACGGTCTCGCTGCATCGCCTACGAGTCGGTTCCACAGGCTGTTGGCAACGCGGATTTCAACCACGTTCGTGCCTTTTCTGACGTAGGGGCTGATGTCGAGCGTCAGCGGCGAACACCAGACGGCGCCCGCTGGCTGGCCGTTGACGACGATCTCGGCGGCTCCTGCCAGCTGGCTGAAGCTGATGCTGAACACGTCAGCCTGACGGCGCTCGGACAGGGTGAAGGTGTTGCGGTAGACGGCGGTGCCCGAATAGTAGCGGATGCGGCGGTCGCTGCTCGTCGCCCAGTCGGTCAGCTGTCCGAAGACGACGGGGGCTGCCGGACCACCGAGGGCAGGGCTGAACTGTGCCGTCCATGCTCCGTCCCACGTGAGGGACTGTTCGGGGTGAGTGGTGGCAGGTATGACGGTCATGCGCGGCTGCTGCGACAGGACGATGAAGAACGACTCGCGCGGCGCCATCTGAAGGTCGATGGCCGTGCGGCCGGCGTCGGTTGTGAATGCGAGCGGCTGGCGGCTGCCTGTGACGGGATTCCACAACTCGGCACTCTCTGCGCTGACGCTGAAACGGAAGCGGTCGGTCACGGGCTCGTCGCTGTGGTTGTTGAGGAAATAGATGTCCTCGGAGGCTGTTCGGCGGTGGCAGAAATACAGGCGGCCGGTATGGGGCGCATCAACGTCGGGACGCAGGCCGTGGCGGGTGAGGAAGCCGGCAAGATTCTCGCCGCCCTGCGGGTCGTAGACGGCAATGCCCTGACTGCGCCACTGGTCGACGCGCCGCTGCACTTCGGGCGTCAGCTGACCGTCGGGCGTCAGCACGAGCAGGCGGTAGCCGGTGCCGTCGGGCATCTGGAGCCGACCGCCGCGGACGGTCAGACGGTGGAGCAGCGCGTCGGTGCCCATTGCGTCGAAGTCGTAGCCCGGGGGCAATGGGGGCAGCCGGTGGCTGAGTGTGCGGATGGGGACGTCGTCGCCCAGATAGACGGCCACATCGCAGACGGGGCGGCCCTGACGGAGCATCCACGAGCAGCGGGCCTGATAGTCCCAGAACGCGCGGCTGAGCGGCCACAGCGTGTTCAGGCGGTTTAGGGCGTACTGTCGGCCGCCGGCGGTGTTGATGTGCTTTCCGGCAGCGTCGGCCTGGTAGGCTGAGGCGCAGACCACCAGCTCGTTGATGCCGAAGGCGTAGGCGGCGTCGGCGAGGTTCTTGATGTCGGCCAGCGAGTGTTTGTAGGTGATGTCGGTGTAGGCCTCGCCCGAGGCTATCTGCTTGCCGTAGACGTGGGCGGCGCTGGAGCAGTCCTTGATGTCGTAGTTGCCTTCGGTCTGATAGCCCCAGAACTCGCCCTGCGGCTTGTCCAAGAGTTTCTTTACCTCGATGGCATCGCCTGTCATGCTGAGCGCGCCGCCGATGGCCTGGGCGGTGAGCGTGAGGCCCTCGGCGCAGCAGAGGCGGTTGAACTCGCCGTAGTAGCGGTCGGTGACGAGGTCGCTGACGGTGCGGCGCAGGTCGCTCAGGAGTGATGGGCTGTCGCCCACAATGAGGCCGCAGGCGACGGTGGGCAGATAGGGACGCAGGTCGTATCCGCGCAGTAGGCGGAACTCTTGCTCCATGTGCAGTGTCCAGTTCTGCGGTCCGGCCTCGTGGCTGTCCATGCAGATGCCCTGGAGGGCGCCGCCGTTGGCGCGTATGCTGTCGATGAGGGGCTTGGTGTAGCTCTGCCAATGGAGTCGGGCTCCCTCGACTGAGAGCTTGTCGCACTCGAGCCCCAGTGCCTCGGCGCGGCCGTGCTTGGTGCAGCCACCCGTCGTGACTGATACGAAGCGCATGACGAGCCAGTCGCCCTTCGGCGCGTCGGGCCACGAGAGTGTGCCGTCGGGCGCCATGCGGTCGGTCAGGTCGACGATGTCGCCGGCCGAGAGTATTTCTTCCTTATTATATGCTGGCGTGGCATCGCCGTCGATGAAGTCGGACACGAGGCTGGCCTTCGCCTCCCAAAAGTCAACGCAGGCACGTGCCGAGACGACGACGTTGGCCAGGGGTACATTGCGGCCGTTGAGCGTGATGCGGAAGTAGCGCCCCCGGGTGGTGGGGAATGCGACGGTCTGCTGTTTGACGCCGCCCAAGGTCTGATAGCGGGGACGCAGGTTGCAGACGTGGCGGTAGTGGATGCCGTCGTCAGACACTTCGAGCACGCCGATGTCGGGCAGTTCGCGGAAGCCGCAGCCGTAGAACCGCGTCGTGTCGGGCTGGTCCAGCGGCCTGTGGGTGGGCGGCACCTGCATCGCCGATGTGCGCGCCTTGCCCTGCGCCTTGGCCTCGTAGGTGATGCTGCGGGCGGTGAACGGCGTGCCGAAGTCGAACACGAGCACGGAGTCGGGCTGCCCCGACGGCTGGATGTTCAGCAGGCGGGAGTCGGCCAACAGGTCCCTTTTATAGGGCACGGCCAGCACCGCCACGTCGTGGTGCCAGTCGCGCGGACAAGGGGGCAGGGGCAGCTGGACGGTCTGGCCTTTGCTTATGAGCGTCTCGGCCATCGCCAGCCGCTGCATGCTGCAGTCGGGCGTGATCCATCGTCCGCCTGCCACATAGCCGTTGCCGATGTTGGCCTCGAACGACAGCCCCAGGCGCCGCGCCTCCTGCGAGGCAAAGATGAGCGACTGCCACCAATGGGCATCGAACACGCGGTCGGCACCCTCGCCCTTGCCGTGTACCTGGTCGTAGTAGACCACGCCCCCGACTCCTTGCCGCCTGAACGCCTCGAGGTCGGCGGTGATGCCCTCGCGGGTGGTCTCCGTCTCGCCGAAGAACCACCATACCTTGGTGCGCGCCGTGTCCTGCGGGTGGTCGAAACCGTAGGCAAGCGTTGACTGCGCCATGCATGGAATGCAGGCAGACAAGAGGAAAAGGAATGTGACGGCCCGTCTCATAGAAAAAGGTAGATTACTCGTTTGTGGGTGCAAATATACAAACATTCTGGCAATTATTTTGGAGGAATCGCTTTTTTTTCGTACTTTTGCGCTGTCAAAACAGAAAAGTCAGGGGAAATGAAGCAGGCGATGATATTAGCGGCGGGACTGGGAACCCGTCTGAAACCGCTGACCGACAGCATGCCCAAGGCGCTGGTCAGGGTGGGGGGAAAGCCCCTGCTCTGGCACGTGTTGATGAAGCTGCGGGCGGCTGGCTATGAGCGCGTCGTGGTGAACGTCCACCACTTTGCACAGCAGATTGTGGACTACCTGGCCGCGAACGACAACTTCGGCATCGACATCCGTATATCGGACGAGACGGAGCAGTTGCTCGAGACGGGCGGCGCCCTGAAGAAGGCGCAGGCCCTCTTCGACCCCGACGAGCCGGTACTGATTCACAACGTCGACATTCTCGACAACGTTGACTTCGACTGGCTGCGCCGCCGCCACCTGGACGACGAGGACGCCGTGCTGCTGGTGAGCCGCCGCACGACGCAGCGCTACCTGATGTTCGACAACGCCATGCGCCTGATGGGGTGGAAGAACACGGCCACGGGTGAGGTGAAGTCGCCCTACGAGTATGTCAGGCGCACCGGACTGTCGCAGCACGGCGAGCCGCTCAACGTGTTTGCCTTCTCAGGCATTCACTCGCTGTCGCCGAGGCTGTTCCCGCTGATGGAGCGGTTCCCCGACCGCTTCAGCATCATGGACTTCTACCTGTCGGTCTGTCACCGCTCCCGCGTTGTGGGTCTGCTGAAGGACGACCTGCGGATACTCGACGTAGGCAAGCTCGACACGCTGGACCAGGCAAACGAATTTATCAAACAACTTTAGAATATGCAAAAGATCATCATTCTGGACTTTGGCTCGCAGACGACGCAGCTCATTGGCCGCCGTGTGCGCGAGCTGGACACCTTCTGCGAGATTCTGCCCTACAACAAGTTCCCGAAGGACGACCCGACGGTCATCGGCGTCATACTGAGCGGCTCGCCCTACTCGGTTCACGACCCCGAGGCGTTCAAGGTCGACCTGTCGCAGTTTGTGGGCCGGCTGCCGGTGCTGGGCATCTGCTACGGCGCGCAGTTCATTTCACACACGCTGGGCGGCCGCGTCGAGAAGGCCGACAGCCGCGAGTACGGGCGTGCCAACCTCGAGACCATCAACCTCTACAATCCGCTCTTCAAAGGCTTCGACAGAGGTTCTCAGGTCTGGATGAGTCACGGCGACACCATCACCGCCATCCCCGAGGGCTTTGAGGTGATAGGTTCGACACATGATGTGAGAAATGCAGCCTTTACCTCTACCTCTCAACCAGTGTGGGCTGTGCAGTTTCATCCTGAGGTGTTCCATAGCCTTCAGGGTACCCTGCTCCTGAAGAACTTTGTGGTCGATATCTGCGGCTCTCGTCAGGAGTGGAGCGCAGCCTCGTTTGTAGATTCCACCGTCGCCGAGCTGAAGGAGACGTTAGGGCAGGATAGGGTGATCTTAGGTCTGAGCGGCGGTGTCGACTCATCGGTGGCTGCCGTGCTGCTGAACCGAGCCATCGGCGACCGTCTCACCTGTATCTTCGTCGACCACGGCATGCTGCGCAAGAACGAGTTCCAGCAGGTGATGGAGGACTACAAGGTGCTGGGACTGAACGTCATCGGCGTCGATGCCTCGGAGAAGTTCTTCGCCGACCTTGCCGGTGTCACCGAGCCTGAGCAGAAGCGCAAGATCATCGGGCGCGACTTCGTCGAGGTGTTCAATGCCGAAGCCAAGAAGATTACTGATGCCAAGTGGCTGGCCCAAGGCACCATCTATCCCGACCGCATCGAGAGCCTGAACATCACGGGCAAGGTCATCAAGAGCCATCACAACGTCGGCGGACTGCCCAAGGAGATGAACCTCCAGCTCTGCGAGCCGCTGAAGTGGCTCTTTAAGGACGAGGTGCGCCGCGTTGGGCGCCAGCTTGGTATGCCCGAGCATCTCATTACCCGTCATCCCTTCCCGGGCCCCGGCTTGGCCGTCCGCATCCTTGGCGACATCACGCCCGAGAAGGTGCGCATACTGCAGGATGCCGACGACATCTACATCCGCGGACTGCGCGAGTATGTCGACACCGACGGCGAGACGCTCTATAATAAGGTGTGGCAGGCAGGCGTCATTCTGCTCTCCACTGTCCGCTCGGTGGGCGTGATGGGCGACGAGCGCACCTATGAGCACCCCGTGGCCCTGCGTGCCGTTACCTCGACCGACGCCATGACCGCCGACTGGGCCCATCTGCCCTATGACTTCATGGCCCGCGTCTCGAACGAGATCATCAACAAGGTGCGCGGCGTCAACCGCGTCTGCTACGACATCTCCTCGAAGCCGCCCGCAACGATTGAGTGGGAGTAACGAATAAATAAAAGGAGAAGACGATGAAAGCAAAAGTTTGGGTTTTGGCGATGATGGCTGCACTGCTTATGGCCTCATGCGGCACGAAGCAGGGAGCAATCGACCAGTTGGAGAGTTTCTCGTACGAGTTGCGCGACAACAGCCGCTACTACAATGTTGACGACTGGGAAAAGGCTGGTAACAAGTTCCTGAAAATCAGGAAGAAAGTGCATAAGTATGAATTTGACTACACACCCGAGGAGATGGCCAAGATAGGTCAGCTGGAGGGACAGTGTGCCACCTATATGGCAAAGGGTGTCAAGGATGGCGTGTTCGACAAGCTGAAGAACGTGGCCAACGAGATTGAAGGTGTGCTGAAAGGCATCATCGACGGAATGATGAAATAAACAAACGACAAGCGGAATGAGAATTATTGCAATGATCGTGGCACTCGTGATGTCGGCAATGGCCGCCAGTGCCGATCCGATAACCAGAGAGCAGGCTCAGAAGAAGGCTGAGAACTTCGTGAAAGGGCAGACCATTACAGCGGTGACCAACCAGCGCCGGCTGGCTCCACGCCGTATGGGAGCACCGGCAAGGTCGACGTCGGAGTACTATGTGTTTAATAGAGGTACGGGCGAGGGCTTTGTCATTGTTTCGGGTGACGACCGAACGGAGCCTATCCTCGGCTACTGCGACCAGGGAGAGTTCGACTACGAGAAGTTGCCGCCGCAGCTGCAGGGACTGCTCGACGACTACGCCCGCCAAATAGATGAGTTGCAGGAGGGTGGGAGAGTGGTCATCGGCGATGCTGTGCCCACGCACCCCAAGGTGCCTGAGTTGATGAAGAGCAAGTGGAGCCAGGGCTACCCATACAACCTAACGTGCCCCGAGTACTTCTCGCTGGGCCGGTCGGTGACGGGCTGCGTGGCCACGGCTATTGCCCAGATACTGTACTACCATCGCGAGAAGTCGGTGTCGGAGACGACGGCAGCCATGCCTGCCTACGACACCTGGACGGAGCATCCCACCTACGGCAAGCTCCATGTGGAGGGTATTCCCGAGGGCTCGCCCATCGACTGGGAGAACATGAAGGACGAATACGGCTCGGCCACCGAGAAGCAGCGCAAGGCCGTGGCCGACCTGATGCACTACTGCGGCGTGGCGGTGAAGATGGACTACACCAACTCGTCGTCGGGAGCTCAGTCGCATGATGCCTATCTGGCTTTCGGCAAGTACTTCGGCTACGGATCGTCGGTGCGCTACGTCAGCTACCAGACGGTGACCAGCGACACGGAGTGGGACCGCATTGTCTACGCCGAGATTGCCGCCGGACGTCCCGTCTACGTCAGCGGTTCGAATGATGAGGCTGGTCACGCCTTTGTGGCCGACGGCTACGACGGCAACCTGAAGTACCATATCAACTGGGGCTGGGGCGGCACGAGCGACGGCTACTACCTGCTGACCCAGCTGACGCCCGGACAACAGGGCATCGGCGGCTCGAACGACGGCTATAACGGCTATCGCGAAATCATCGTCGGCATTGAGCCCGAGAACTATGGCGAGAAGCCCATGTCGTTTGCCGATGCCGCTGTGAAGAAACTCTGCCTCGACAACTTCGACAGCAACGGCGACGGCCAGCTGACCTACGGCGAGGCGGCCGACGTGAAAAACATCGGTACCGTGTTCAAGGGCTCGGCCATCAAGACATTCAAGGAACTCTACTACTTTACCAGCCTGACGGCGCTGCCCGACGAGGCCTTTATGGACTGTGCCGCGCTGACCACGCTGCGACTGCCCAAGAACGTCAGCAGCATAGGTGCACGGGCGCTTGAGGGCTGCGCCAAGTTGGGACAGCTCGACCTGCCTAACCACGTAGCCACCATCGGTGCGGCAGCCTTCAAAGGCTGTCAGGCGCTGAAGACGCTGGCGCTGCCCGATGCGCTGACCGCCATCGAGGACAACACCTTCCAGGGCAGCGGTCTGACATCGGTCGTGCTGCCCATAGGCGTCGGCAGTATTGGCAACAGTGCCTATGCCGACTGCTCCAACCTGAACAGCTTCGTGCTGAAGACTTTCCAGCCGTCGGCCATACAGATTAGCCCGTCGGCCTTCGAGGACACTGACCTTCAGAAGGCCACGCTCAGCTGTCTGCAGGGCACGAAGGCGCAGCTGGCTGCGATGGACGTATGGCGCAACTTCGGCACCATCGTCGAACAGCGTGAACTGTCGGAGGGTAAATTTGCACAGTTGGAGGCAGGCAAGAAGTTCTACCTCTACCACGTCGGCACAGGCCAGTATCTGACCAAGGGCGAGGCGTGGGGCACACAGGCCATCGTGGGCGACAGTCCCATGCGCTTTGTGGTGAACCACACCACGTCGATGCCTGAGGGCGTCTACTACCTGACCTCCGAGGACACGGGCCGCAGCAGCAACCTGCTGTTCCGCACGTCGACTGACAACAACGTCGGCAGCGGCGTGAAGGCTGCGTTTGTCGATGGCACCCTCTCTGCCAACAGAGCCAATGCCTACTGGAGCATCACGGCTGTCGACGGCGACGTGTACACCATACAGATTCCCGCTGGGTCTGCGGGTCATACGGAGGGACAGTTCTGGGGCGTGCAGACCGACCATGCGTCGAATGCAGCATCGCCCACCTACGGTGTCTACTCCGACATCGACTACGCTACCCATGCGGCCAACTGCCAGTGGCGCTTCGTGCTCTACGACGAGACGAGTGTACAGCGCTATGAGGCTGCCCAGACACTGGCCACGCTGCTCGACATAGCCAAGAGTCGCAGGCTGAAGGTTGCCCAGGAGCAGGCTGTCTACGACAATCTGGAGAGCAGCCTTGAGGAGCTGGGCGCCGCTCAGCGTTCACTACGCAAAAAGCTGAAACTCATCGACTTTGTCGACGACACGGCCCGGGCGACGTTCATCTCTGCCTGGGACATCGATAGCGACGGCGAACTCTCACTGCTCGAGGCTTCGAAGGTTGTCGACTTCAACGTGACGTTCCAGAACAACAAGACGCTGAAGAGCCTCGATGAACTGCAGTACCTGACCACTGTCCCCGACATCTATGGCAACACCTTCGAGGGATGTACCAACTTAGAGTCGGTCACGCTGCCTGGCAGCATTGTTCACATCTACTATCGCGCGTTCCGCAACTGTCAGAAGCTCAAGGCCATCACCATCCCCGAGATGGTCAACACCATCGGCGAGACGTGCTTCTACGGTTGCAAGGCCCTGCGCGAGGTGACAGTCTGCAGCCCTGATCCTTCGTTCATCGCTTTGGGCAACAACGTCTTCGGCGGTGTCACGCTGTCGGAGTGTACGCTCTACGTGCCCTTCGGCTCGAAGGAGCTCTACGAACAGGCCGACATCTGGAAGAACTTCGGCAAGATCGTCGAGGTGCGCATGCGTACCCAGCCTGAGAAGTCGTCAATCGTTGCCGATAAGACAGGGTACATATATAATATAGGTACGCGTAAGTTCCTCACCATGGGCGAGGCCTATGGCACGCAGTCGGTAGTGGCTCCGCAGGGCATGAAGTACCAGCTGAAACGCACCAAGGCCATGCCCGACGGACAGTACTATCTCTACTCGAACAGCAAGGTGGTGTTCCGCACGAATACCGATACGAAGGTGGGCGAAGGCGTGAAAGCATGCTTTGGCGACGGCTCTGTGTCGGCCAAGGCCTACTGGCAGATTGACTCGGTGGCTCCCGGCGTGTACACGCTGCAGGTGCCCGCCAACGATGCCAGCTATGCCGAAGGCGAATACTTGGGCATTGACGAGAACCACACTTCGAGTGCAGCCAGTCCCACCTACGGCATCTATTGGGACGTGAAGGGCACGGGCGCCAACTGCCAGTGGGCTTTTATCGCCGAAGAAGACCTGGCTGCTGCCGAGGCTATGGACGATGTGGCTGCCCATCTCAAGAAAGCACTTGACGCTGCCGAGGCAAAGCAGATTGACGTGGCTTCCGAGCAGGCCGTCTATGACAATCGCCAGAGCACGCTTGACGAGATGAAGCAGGCCCTGGCTTCCGTGCGCGAGAAGCTGCACTACATCACTTTTGCCGACGACAAGGTACGTACCATCTGTACTGATCTCTGGGACGCCGACGGCGACGGCGAACTGTCGTTCGAGGAGGCGGCTGCCGTCACCGACATTGGTGAGAGCTTCATGGGCGCTTCGGGCGTCAAGAGTCTGGAGGAGCTGCGCTTCTTCACGTCGCTGACTGAGATTCCTGCCAACGCCTTCCGGGGCGACCTGTCGCTGCAGACCGTCTATCTGCCGGCTGGTGTCACCACCGTTGGCGACTATGCCTTCCGCAACTGCGGCTCGCTGCAGAACCTGGTCATACTGAGTGAAACGACGATGATCCCCATGGGCTATCTTAGCGTACCCAACGGCATGATGCTCTTCGTGCCTGCCAAGATGGTGGAGGCTTACCAGGCCGATGAAGAATGGTCCGACCGCTGCCGCATTGTAGAGTACACTGGAAAACCCGTGGTGACGGCTGAGGCACAGCGCGCCTATGGTCGCGTTATCGCTACAATCTATCCCCGCGTGCTCGGTGCTCCTGTCAGCGGTACGCCGGAGTGCAGCAGCGAGGCTATCAAGGACGGCAAGCTGCCGGTCGGCACTTATCCTATTGCGGTCAGTCCCGGCACCGTTACGACGCCAGGCGTAGAGTTCCGCGAGGGCGTGCTCACCATTGTTCCGGCTTCGCTCACCGTCACAGCCAAGAGTTATACGAGAAATGTAGGCGAGGCTAACCCAGAGTTCGAACTGAGCTACAAGGGCTTCCGCAACCGCGAGACCGACACGGTGTTTACCGTTCGTCCCGTCATCACTTGTGAGGCAACGGCTGAGAGTCCCGCCGGCGAGTATGAGATTATGGTCAGTGGTGCCGAGGCTCAGAACTATGAGATTTCCTATGTCTCGGGAACGCTCACTGTGGTTAATCCCACCGGCATCACAGTCGTTGAACGTGGAACGTTGAACGATGAACGTGTCTACGACCTTCAGGGGCGCAGCGTCGCACAGCCTCGCCGTGGCGTGTATATTGTTAAAGGTAAAAAGGTAAAAAAGTAAAAAGGTAAAAAGGGAAAAAAGTAAAAAGGTAAGAAAGTAAAAAAGTAAAAAGGTAAAAAAAGAGCTGCCGCCATCCTTTCCGAAGAAAGTTTGGCGGCAGCCTTTTCGCTTTTCATTTCTTTTACTGCTTCTTCAGCAGGTCGCGAATCTCAGCGAGCAATTCCTCCTGCGTGGGACCCTTCGGCTCCTCGGGAGCAGGCTCTTCTTCCTTCTTGCGGTTCAGCTTGTTCATACCCTTGATCATCAGGAAGATACACAGGGCGATGATGAGGAAGTCGATGACGTTCTGGATGAACGTTCCGTACTTGATGTTTGCTTCGCCAACAGTAATGGCCAGGTCAGTAAAGTTGACACCGCCGGTAAGCGTTCCGATAATCGGCATGAGAACATCGTCGACCAGCGAGCTGACAATCTTTCCAAACGCACCGCCGATGATGACACCGACAGCCATGTCCATTACGTTGCCCTTCATGGCAAACTCTTTGAATTCCTTAATAAATCCCATAATCAATTATTGTTTAAAAGTTAATAAATAATGTGTGAATTGTAATCTTTGTTTAGCAATCTTGGGTTTCGGCCTTGATATAACTCAGTTTTCACTTTCCGCTTTTCACTTTTCACTTTAATTAAGATAGAAATGCGCTGCAAATATAGGAATTTTTTCGTAACTTTGCGCTCGAAAATAAGAAAAAGTATCATTTTGGTGCTATTTTTTTGAGAAATTAGGTATAAACCCTTTAAATATCAAACAAAAAATGACAAAAGTTGCTATTAACGGCTTTGGCCGTATCGGTCGCCTCGCATTCCGTCAGATGTTCGAGGCTGAAGGTTATGAAGTAGTTGCAATCAACGACCTGACCAGCCCCAAGATGCTGGCTCACCTGCTGAAGTATGACACCGCTCAGGGTGGTTTCTGTGGCA
>CAMHHO010000045.1:0-24219 GCA_946184965.1 uncultured Prevotellaceae bacterium
TCGACTGGTCGAGAGCGCAATTCGCCCTCACGGCAATCTACCACTGGCTCTTCGTGCCCCTGACGCTCGGCCTGGCCGTCATCATGGGCATTGCCGAGACGTGCTACTACCGCACGGGGAAACAGTTCTGGAAGGATACGGCCAAATTCTGGCAGAAGCTCTTTGGCATCAACTTTGCCATGGGCGTTGCCACGGGCATTATCCTGGAGTTTGAGTTCGGCACCAACTGGTCGAACTACTCATGGTTTGTGGGCGACATCTTCGGCGCGCCGCTGGCCGTCGAGGGCATCGTGGCCTTCTTCATGGAGTCGACGTTCGTCGCCGTCATGTTCTTCGGCTGGAAAAAGGTGTCGCGCGGCTTCCACTTGGCCTCAACGTGGTTGACGGGCCTCGGAGCCACCATCTCGGCATGGTGGATTCTGGTGGCCAACGCCTGGATGCAATGCCCCGTGGGCTGCGAGTTCAACCCGGACACCATGCGCAACGAGATGGTATCGTTTGCCGAAGTGGCCCTGTCGCCGTTCGCCGTCTCGAAGTTCTGCCACACGGTCACCTCGGCGTGGATCGTCGGCGCCGTGTTTGTCGTGGCTGTCTCGTCGTGGTACCTGCTGAAGAAGCGTGAGACGAAGATGGCCGTCGAGAGTATCAAAATAGGTGCTGTCGTGGGCCTGGTGGCCTCGGTACTGGCCGCCGTCACGGGCCATAAGGCTGCACAGGACGTGGGCGAGGCTCAGCCCATGAAGCTGGCCGCGATGGAGGCGCTGTATAATGGCGGCACCGACCAGGGGCTGACGGCCATTGCGTGGGTGAACCCCTTCTGCCAGCCCGACTACGAGAATCTGGACGAGGCACCGCTGCGCATTGCCATGCCCAACGCCCTGTCGTTTATGGCTACCAACGACATTCACGGCTACGTGCCTGGCGTGAACGACATACTGAACGGCTACACCACGCCCGACGGACGGGTGGAGCCCTCTATCGACGAGAAGATTGAGCGCGGCAAGATGGCCATCACCGCACTGGCTGAATACCGCAAGGCCAGAGCCGAGGGTGCCAGCCCTGATAGCCTCAGCGCCCAGCTCACGACGCTCAAGGAGAACATGAAGTACTTCGGCTACGGCTACATCAAGGACAAGTCGGAGGTGGTGCCCTTCATCCCCATCAACTTCTGGACGTTCCGCATCATGGTGGGACTGGGCTGCCTGTTCATCCTGTTCTTCGGCGCCATCTGCCTGCTGGCATTCCGCATCCCCCTGCTCTCGGTCATCACGCGCCGCCTCATGGCCTCCATCGGACTACTGCCCGAGACCGAGGCCGACGTCTACGACATCACCCTACTGCCCGCCTGGCACTACTGGGTGGCCGTCGCGCTGGTGCCGCTGGCCTATATCGCCTCTGAGAGCGGATGGCTCGTGGCTGAGTTCGGCCGCCAGCCGTGGACCATTCAGGACATGCTGCCCACATGGGTGGCCGTCAGCGACCTGCACTCCAGCAGCGTCATGCTGACTTTCTTCCTCTTCCTCATCCTCTTCACCACGATGCTCGCCGTCGAAATCAACATTATGCTGAAGCAGATTTCGAAAGGCCCGGACGCATCTGAACAGTCAATTGATAATCAGTAAATCGAAAATGCCATGACATACGAATTCTTACAGCACTACTGGTGGTTCGTCGTATCACTCCTCGGTGCATTATTAGTGTTCCTGCTCTTCGTACAGGGCGCCAACTCCGTAGCCCGCTCGCTCGGCTATACCGAAGAGGGGCGACGGCTGGTCTACAACTCAACGGGCCGCAAGTGGGAGTTCACGTTCACGACGCTCGTCACCTTCGGCGGCGCCTTCTTCGCCTCGTTCCCGCTGTTCTACTCAACCAGCTTCGGCGGAGCCTACTGGCTGTGGATGATCATCTTGTTCACCTTCGTGCTCCAGGCCGTCAGCTATGAGTTCCAGAACAAGATTGGAAATTTCCTCGGCCCCCGCACGTTCCAGTTCTTCCTGACGCTCAACGGCATTGTCGGCCCGCTGCTGCTCGGCGGCGCCGTAGCCACCTTCTTCGAGGGCTCTAACTTCGTGGTCGAGAAGGGCAACCTCATCGACGCCGGCGCACTGACGCCCGTCATCAGCCACTGGGGCAACGCCTCCCACGGCCTCGACGCCCTGCTCAACCCCTGGGTGCTCGTCTTCGGCTTCGCGGTCGTCTTCCTGGCCCGCATACTGGGCATCCTCTACGTGATGAACAACATTGACGACGAGGACATCCGCTCGCGCGGCTCGGTACGACTCATCGGCGCCGCCGTGCCCTTCCTCGTGCTCTTCGTGGCCTATCTCGTCCACCTGCTCTTGAAGGACGGCTATGCCGTCAACGCCGAGGGTCTCGTCTACATGGAGCCTTACAAATACCTCAACAACTTCATCGCGATGTGGTATCTGCTCATCTTATTATTAATAGGTGTCGTGCTGGTGCTTTGGGCCATCTACACCGAAATCGTCAAGCCTGAATCGGGCAGCAGCAAGTCCATCTGGCCTGCCGGCGTAGGCACCGTCCTCGTGGTACTCGCCCTGCTGCTCTGCGCCGGCTGGAACAGCACCGCCTACTACCCCTCGACCGCCGAGCTGCAGTCGTCGCTGACGCTGCAGAACTCCTGCAGCAGCGAGTTCACCCTGCGCACGATGTTCTACGTATCGCTGCTCGTGCCCTTCGTACTGGCTTACATCGTCTACTGCTGGCGCGCCATCGACAAGAAGAAACTCACCAATCAAGAAGAACTACATTATTGACATAAACCATCATGAAAAATCTTTTATTGACAGCAGCCCTCCTTGCGGGCTTCACCCTGACAGCATCGGCTGCCGACGACAACGACCAGTACCAGCTCAAGACTGGCGACATCACCATGACCATCGACATCAGTAAGGGCGGCAAAATCCTGTCGCTGAAGCATCAGGACCGCGAGGTCATCTCGCAGTCGCGCTTCCCCGAGTCGTTCGGCAGCACGTTCTGGACCAGCCCGCAGAAGGAGTGGAACTGGCCGCCCGTCCAGGAGTACGACAAGATGGCATACAGCGTCGTCGAGCGCACCGACCAGAAGCTCTCCATCCGCAGCCAGGTATCGGAGCGCATGAAGTACCAGATAGGCAAGACCTTCACCACCGACGCCAAGAAGGGCGCCATCGTCGTCACCTATTCTATTAAGAACATGGCCGACGCGACGCGCCAGGTGGCTCCCTGGGAGATTACCCGCGTGCCCAACGACAACGGGCTCATCTTCTTCGACGCCCCTGTCGAGGCCATCACCCCTGCCGGACTGATGGACTTCAAAGCCCAGAGCGGCGCTGTCTGGTACAACACCGACGAGGCCAACCAGAACCGCAAGATCAACGCCGACGGCCACGGATGGCTCGCCTATCTGAGCAACGACGGCCTGTTGCTCATCAAGCAGTTCGACGACCTCGACGCATCGGCACCGGCCCCCGGCGAGGCCGAGATTCAGGTCTACGTCAACCGCGGCAAGAGCTACATCGAGCTTGAGAGTCAAGGGGCCTATACCACGCTGGCTCCCGGTCAGGAACTCACGTGGACCGTCCGCTGGATGCTCGTGCCCGTCAAGAGCGGCACCAAGCAAGCCAAGCTGCTGAAGACTGTCAAGAAAGCACTCAAACACTAAACGCTCATCACTAAACAATAAACACTCATCACTCAACAAAAAAATGAAACGACTCATCATGATGCTGCTGACCGTCGTGGTCAGCCTGTCGGCTCTCGCACAGAGCGCTGACAAACTGTACGAAGAGGGCAAGAAACTCTACGACGACAAGAACTACACCGCCGCCTTCCCCAAGCTGAAGGCCGCCGCCGAGAAGGGCCACAAGAAGGCGCAATACCGGCTGGGCCGCTGCTACGAGAAGGGGCACGGCACCGCCGAGAACGAGAAGCTGGCCTTCCAGTGGTATGAGAAGTCGGCCAAGCAGGGCCATGCCAAGGCCCAGTTCCAGTTAGGCCAGTGCTACAAGGACGGCGAGGGCGTAGCCAAGGACCGCAAGAAGGCCTTCGAGCTGTTCATGCAGGCCGCCAAGCAGGAGAATGCCGACGGCGAGTATGCCGTTGGCAAGGCCTACTTCAAGGGCAAGGGTGTCGCCGCCGACAAGGCACAGGCCAAGAAGTGGCTTCTCCGCGCCGTCCGCAACGACAAGGATGGCGACGCGATTCTCGCCGACCTCCGCAAGGATGCCGCCGACGGCGACGAGGATGCCAAGGCCATGCTCAAGCTCATCGGGAAGTAATTCGCCTGTCCGGCAGCCCTCGCCATTATGCAAATCGCATAATGCAAGTTAAATAATCTGAAAAGCATAACGGTGTAGGCTGAAAAGCTTGCACCGTTAGCTAAGGGCAGTCCAAATCGGCTCAAAATTTGTGTGAATTATGCATTTTTAAGCTCAACGTGAGCCGATAATCGAAGGAAAATCACTATATTTGCACCGATTTAAAGTCTTTAGTGATGGATATATCAAGAGAAATTTTACAGTTCCTGCACTACCATCCGCTGTCTTCACGCTTATTTTCTTCGAACAGAACAATCTCTATGCCTTCAAGCAGATATTCATCGACCAATTTGAGTTTGCGGTAAGAGAATATTTTTAGAGACATGGTAAGGGTAAAGCCAGAAATAACCTGCACTTCCTGCACTTGATGCTTAACAAACTGGCAAACAGTCGGTTGCCGACCGCCCGCCCACTTGGAAGCTGCACCTAAACCTGCACTATAGTTAGGCGCTTCAATCCCCTTCGTTTGGCGGCGCCAAAAGAGCGTTCCCACGGCCTGGAACATTTGTTCCAAGCTGTGGAACAATTATAAACTGCCGCCTTTCGCGCATAACCCGCCGCCTTTTGACTGAAACCCGCCGCGTTTTGCCCAAGAAGCGCCAGTCATTTTCCAGTGCAGGTTCCAGTGCAGGTTAGGTGCAGGAAATATGGCCGTAACCAGCTGATAATGAGGCTCAGTGCAGGAAGTGCAGGTTCTTTTCGACTTATCCTATATACAAGACCCCATGTCTTGGTGTGAATGGTCAATCAGTAACTACGCCAAACTCTGCGAATCAGCGTTCAATTCGCAAACATCGGCGAATAAACTCCTTTAATGCTGGATAATAATTCACCAGTTGTTGTGATACCATTTGTTGTATCTTCACCAATTCCCGGTTTTGCGCCATTCCAGTCAATTTCAATAGCATTTATTGATTTTGCAATATCTGATTCATCTGCTGGATACGTTTCATCTATATTATTAGCATTTGAATATTTTTTGCCCCAACCAGTATATTTTGTAGCTACTGTATCAACTGTAAAATCAATATTTGATTGTTGTATTATCTTAGTATTTGCCATATCTTTAATATTATTTTTTTAATATTACTTTCAAATAAGTTGCACATCTATTTAAATCAATACCAGTATCATAAACTGAATATTGAATATTACCAACCATTATATTATCAATAATTGTCCATGAATTATCTGGTGTTGATAAATCTGATGCAGTTGGTTGATATTTATCTTTTGGAACTGCAACATACCATTCATTACCTGCTGTACCACCACGAACTAATTTACCTATATTGGTTAATGTGGTACCTATTGTATGCCATTTATCATTTGTAAAGTTTTCATCATCAACTTCAGGATCAGAATCCATTGATATTGGTTGTGTTTGTCCGGCATACCAATAATAAGTTTCCGCAGAACTATTATTGAATTTCAACATAGCGTCAGTCGCTTCGTTGAAAGCCTGCGTTTTGTAAATCACGTAGCCAGAGATGGTTCCTGCATCGGTGTACTCTACGAAATCGAATGAGTTTCCTTCTCCGTCTTCAACCTCCACCTGTTTCCCTTTCATCCAGGCGGCTGGACACAACATATAGAGAGTTTCACCATTGTCAACAGAAACCGTCGCACCAACAGCTTCGCCAATAGAGGTGTAGGAGGCCACCGCTCCAGGCAGCGATGTGAAGTTTTCTGCCGTAGGCTCAGTCGTACCAAAATAGAAATAGCCGTAGGTCTTTCCACTCAGAATGATGTCGACAACGGATGTCACGTCCTCAACATCTACCTTTCCGTCACTGTTCACGTCGCCTTTCAGCGTTTCACCATTCTGTGCAAATGCACCTAAACTTAACAGCACTGCTGCCAAAGTCATAATAAAACGTATTTTCATAATTGTTCTTTTGGGGAAGATTAGAATAAAATGCTGTTATTTAGTCGACCTATATAAATGTCTTTAGAAATAGGATAAAAACAACACGGGGTAAACACTCCATCTATCTCTGCAATAGTTAGTGTTCCACCATTTGCTAGTTTCTTGAGTTGATTTTTATAAATACAGAGAACATTCTCAATATCAATACTGGACAGTTCTGAAAACAAATTACCGAAAATATCTATCTTCACTCTCCAATCTAAATTCTTTTTCCCAATTACATATCCAGCTCCTTCGCGAGCACCAGCAGCAAGATAAACATAGTCTTTTGGCTCAACGACGGGATTGAGCAATTGCCCAATGTTGAGAGCTGTATCGTAAAGTGTAAGCCTGCCACGAACGAAATGAATAACTCCCAACAACCGATAAACCTCACCATAAAGTTCTTCAAAGTTGTTAAAAGTATTATTTAGGATCTTATTTTGCAATAGGATATTAACTGCGGTTTCAGCGTCCTTCCAAGGCATACGCCGTCCATGACGACACTTCAGACAGAGTGCAAACAGATAGCGCAAGTCATCTCTCTCTTTGGTTACTTGATATTTACTGAGAATCTTTCGAAGTACATCGAAACCATGATTGACACTTTTACTAACATAGGAGTCAACGATGGGCTTTAATTGGCTTTGGGTTAAAAAGTAGTTCATAAATGTTTTGAGATTAATATAAGTTTTGGTACTAAAATACAAGAAAACGTGGACAATTTACTTCGTCTACGTTTACCCAGGCATCGCCAAACGCCCATATTGCTTAAACGAGTAAATGCCCACGCCGAACGGCGTGAACTATCTACTTCAGTTCTTGCAATATTATCAACTTTGGCGAATTGGGGTAAACAAGAATCAAAAGCGGATGTTCAATATCCTATATGTCCTTTAATATCATTCTCAGCCCATAGGCATTCTGTTTTTAGGGTTCAACATTATTATATTGTTCTTCTATCAGTTGTTCGATAACAGGTTTCAAGGCTGGTATGTCAACAACTATGGTTTCCCAAAGCTGTTTGGGGCGAATTTTGTAATAGCCATGAACCAGTACGTGGCGCATGCGCTCAATATCGTCCCAGTTCACTTCATTGTGCTTCTCTCTGTAACCCAAAGTTAGCTTATAGACAGCCTCACCGATAATCTCGACGTGCTTTACTAATCCGTAATAAACCACGGGGTCAGCCTGAGCTTCTTCGAGCGTATGATTGTCCTTATAATTTATAAGTACATCTGCAGCCTGAAGCATGTGCTGAAGCCGTTCTATATCTCTAACCTCTTCTCTCATATATCAGTCGCTTGTCTCGGTTTGCACTCTCTTGAGCAAAGGGCAGAAGGCAACCTTCCTCAATTAAATCCACTCGCCGACCTGTGCTCCGTTCCAATTCACCCATCATGTGCGATATTGTAAGTAGCGAAATACGAGCATTTTCATCGTACTCTACCAATATATCGATATCACTATCAGGAGTTTCTTCGCCGCGAGCAAAGGAGCCGAAAAGCCAAGCCTTCATGACGGGCTGCGTCTTGAAGTAGTCGGCTATCAGTTGTGTCATCTTCTGTGTACTCATACGGTAAAACCTTGTTTGCGTCGGCAAAGATACAAAATATCTTGATACTCTGCAAGAATAACGGCGTTTTTTTCTCCTTGAGGGGAGAGTGTTCCGCAAGATTGCCAAAGCTGTAGCTGCAAGTTTATAACTTCAGACTACTCAGGCGGAAGGCCTCGGCTTCCGACTTCTTGCTGAGTTCGCCCTTGAGGTATTGCTCTATGATGAGGGCAGCCATCGGGGCGGCGAGGTCGGCACCGAAGCCGCCGTGCTCGACGTAGACGGCGATGGCAATCTTAGGCTCTTCCATCGGGGCAAAGCCGATGAAGGCGGAGTGGTCGCGACCGGGATTCTCGACGGTGCCCGTCTTGCCGCAGATGGGGTAAGTGGTCTTGATGGCGTAAGCCGTGCCGTGCTCGACGGCCTTGTGCATGCCCTTGACGACGGGGCCGTAGGCCTCGGGAGCCACTTTGGTCTGGCGGCGTGTCAGGTAGCGCTGGTTCTTCGTGTCCTTATGGATGTGTGGCACGTACCACCAGCCACGGTTGGCGATGGTGACGGCGAGGTTGCAGAGTTGCAGGGGCGTGCAGGTAACGTCGCCCTGCCCCATGCCTGCCCACCAGATGGTCTTGCCGTCCCAGCCTTCCTTATAGCGGCGGTTCAGGTAGTCGGCACCGGCCAGCAGCCCGCCCTGCTCGCCCTCGATGTCGATGTGCATGGGGCCTCCCAGCCCCATCGACTGCATATAGCTGCGCCAGATGTTGATGGCCTCGTCGCGGGTCTCGTACATGAAGTCGTCGTTGATCATCGAGGCGAAGGTCATCAGGAACCACGTGTTGCACGACTGCGCCAGGGCGTCGACCAGCTTCAGCGGCGAGCGGTGCTTGTGGCAGCCTACGCGGATGTTGCCGTCGGTGATGCCCTCGTGGCACTCTACGGCCGTCTCGGTATTGATGATGCCCTCGGAGAGCAGCGTCAGCGCCTGGGCGGTCTTGAACGTCGAGCCGGGGGCCTGCGGCTTGCCGATGGCCTGGCGCACGTCAGCACCCTGCGGGGTGTTGGTGGCCAGGCAGAGTATTTCGCCGTTTTGGGGATTGATGGCGACGATGCTTCCCGTCTTGCCCTTCAACAGACGGTCGCCAAGCTTCTGCAGCAGCGGGCGCAGGGTGAGCGGGCCGTCGGTGGGCAGCTGCTGTGCCCGCATCGCGATACTGACGGCGAATAGGCCGACAGCACAAATCATTGTTCTTAGTATCATGTCCGGTCAGATGTTTATGGCGTAGGTCTGCTTGATTTCGCTCATCACGAATGTACTCTCTATAGAAGCCACGAACTCTATCTCGCCCAGCTTGTTGAGCACGAAACTCTGATACTGCTTCATGTCGGCTGCGCGGATTTTGAGCAGGTAGTCGTAGCTGCCCGACGTGTTGTAGCACTCGGTCACCTCGGGAATCCTCATAATGCGGTGGGTGAAGGCGTTGGCAATCTCGTGGTTAATCTCCTTCAGCTTTACCTTGCAAAACACCTGAAGCCCCTGATTCAGCTTCTCGGCATCGAGCAGCGCCACATACTTCTTAATATAGCCCAGACGCTCCATCCGCTTCTGGCGCTCGAAGACGGGCGTCGGCGTCAGGTGGACGGCGTCGGCCAGCTCCTTTGTGGTGAGCTTCGCATTTTTCTGCAGCGTCCTGAGAATCTGCAGGTCTGTCTCGTCTAATTTATACATACGCAGAATGATTTTGCTGATTTGGCCGCAAAGTTAGTGTTTTTTTCTGAGACGGCAAAACGTATCGGATAAAAGTTTGGTGGAGTCAGAAGAATGTGTTACCTTTGCAGACCGAAAAAGAAGACTCAAAGACAGCATGATAGTTTGCATAGCAGAGAAGCCCAGCGTGGCGAAGGACATTGCCCGAATTATAGGGGCAACGGCCTCACACGACGGATATATGGAGGGCAACGGGTATCAGGTGACGTGGACCTTCGGCCATCTGTGTACGCTGAAGGAACCGGGCGACTACACCCCGGCATGGAAGTCGTGGGCCCTGACGCAACTGCCGATGGTGCCCCAGCGCTTCGGCATCAAGCTCATTCCCGACCGCGGCATCGAGAAACAGTTTGCCACCATCGAGCGGCTGATGCAGGCTGCCGACGGCATCGTCAACTGCGGCGACGCCGGACAGGAGGGTGAGCTGATTCAGCGCTGGGTAATGCAGAAGGCCGGCGCCAAGTGCCCCGTGAAGCGCCTATGGATTTCGTCGATGACCGACGAAGCCATCCGCGAGGGTTTTGCCAACCTGAAGGACCAGCAGGACTACCAGCCGCTCTACATGGCCGGGCTCTCAAGAGCCATCGGCGACTGGCTCCTCGGTATGAACGCCACCCGCCTCTACACGCTGAAGTACGGCCAGAACCGCCAGGTGCTCTCCATCGGCCGCGTGCAGACCCCTACCCTCGCCCTCATTGTCAACCGACAAAAGGAGATTGAGAACTTCAAGCCCGAGCCTTACTGGGTGCTGGCCACCGTCTATCGCGACACCACGTTCACGGCGACGAAGGGCAAGTTCACGTCGAAGGAGGAGGGCGAGAAGGCCTTTGCAACCATCGAGGGCAAACCGTTCACGGTGACGAAGGTCGAGAAGAAGGAGGGCAAGGAGCAGCCGCCTCAGCTCTACGACCTGACAACGCTGCAGGTAGACTGCAACCGCAAGTTCGGCTTCTCGGCCGAGATGACGCTGAACCTCATCCAGAGTCTCTACGAAAAAAAGTACACCACCTACCCGCGCGTTGACACGCAGTACCTCTCTGACGACATCTACCCGAAGTGCCCCCAGACGCTCAACGGCCTGTATCAGACGAAGTTCGGCGGCGTAGCGCCTTATGCGGAGTTCATCAAGCCCATCGGCGGCAAGCCGCTTAAGAAGACGAAGCGCGTGTTCGACACGTCGAAGGTCACCGACCACCACGCCATCATTCCCACAGGCGTCGTTCCCCAGTACCTAAGTGAAGCCGAGCAGAAGGTGTTCGACCTCGTGGCCCGCCGCTTCATCGGCGTGTTCCTGCCTGACTGCAAGTTCTCGACGACAACTGTACTGGGCGAGGTCGACGGCATTGAGTTCAAGGTGACGGGCAAGGAGATTCTTGATCCGGGCTGGCGCATAGTCAGGGAAAAGACCCAGGAAGCCCAAGATGCCCAAGATGCCCAAGAAAAGAAAGACGACGACGAGGAGCGCACGCTGCCAACGTTCGTCAAGGGTGAGAGCGGCGACCACAAGCCCACGCTGACTGAGAAATGGACCACACCGCCACCTTTTTATAATGAGGCCTCGCTGCTGCGGGCTATGGAGACGGCAGGCAAGTTCGTGGAGGACGAGACCCTGCGCGCCGCCATGAAGGAGAACGGCATCGGCCGGCCGTCGTCGCGTGCCGGCATCATCGAGACGCTCTTCAAGCGCCACTACATCAAGCGCGACCGCAAGCGGCTCATCGCCACACCAACAGGCATCGAGCTCATCGACCTCATCCGCGAGGAGCTGCTGAAGAGCTGCGAACTGACGGGCATCTGGGAGAAGAAACTGCGCGACATTGAGCACCAGACATACGACGCCCAGCAGTTTATCGAAGAGCTCAAGGCTCAGGTATCGGAGATTGTCAACGAGGTGATGAGCGACTCCTCAAACCGCCGCGTCACCGTGCTCACCGATGCCGAACTGAAGAAAGTGAAGTCGCCGAAGACCGAGGCTGCGCCGAAGCCGAAGAAGCCCGCCAAGAAGGCTGACGCAACGCCCGTCATCGGCCAGCCCTGCCCGCTCTGCGGCAAAGGCCAGATAATCAAGGGCAAGACGGCCTACGGCTGCTCGGAGTGGAAGAACGGCTGCACCTACCGCGTGCCGTTCAGTTAATTCCGGCCCTTTTACAATAAATAGCCCACTTCTGCGTTATTATTGAGGTATGCGAAGAATTGTCGCCATAGTCTGTTCTGTAGTGGTGGCCGTACTCCTTGTGGGGTGCGGCGCTGATGTCGCCGTGAAAAAGGGCGACAAGCTCTTTGCCTTGGGCGAATACTTCGACGCCGCCGCTCAATACAAGAAAGCCTACGCCCAGACGCCGACGAAGGAGCGCAAGCTGCGCGGACAGCGAGCTATGAAGATGGCCGACTGCTACCGCCGCATCAACAACACGCAGCGGGCCGTGGCTGCCTACAACAACGCCGTGCGCTACAAGCAGCAGGACTCGCTGACGCAGTACTTCATGGGCCAGCTGCTGATGAAGAACGGCGACTACAAGGGCGCAGCCAAGAGTTTCCAGACGGCCATCGACAGTCTGCAGTATACCGACAGCCCCTACCTCTTATTAGCCCGCGAGGGACTGAAGGCAGCCAAGGCGGCACCTGAGCTGAAGAAGAAAGACTCGAAATACTCGGTAAAGCGCGAGGAGTTGTTCAACTCGCGGCGTGCCGACTACTCGCCCATGCTCTGCGGCGATGCTGACGACCAACTCTACTTCACCTCGACGCGCAACCAGGCGCAGGGCGACGAGCTGAGCGGCATCACCGGCACGAAGAACGGCGACATCTTCTTTGCGCAAAAGGACGACAAGGGCAAGTGGGGCAAGCCCCAGACCATCGACTCGGAGCTGAACTCGGCCTTCGACGAGGGAGCCTGCTGCTTCAGCCCCGACGGCAGGACGATGTACCTGACGCTCTGCAAGACCGACCCCGACTACCCGCGCTATGCCACCATTGTCAAGTCGCAGCGCAGCGACGCCTCGTGGAGCAAGCCGACGGAGGTGGTCGTGGCCAAGGACACGCTGTCGACCTTTGCCCACCCCGCTGTGTCGCCCGACGGGCTGTGGCTCTACTTCGTCAGCAACATGCCCGGCGGCATGGGCGGCTACGACATCTGGCGCTGTGAGCTGACGCAGTCGGGCACAGGCCCCGTGGAGAACCTCGGAGCACCCATCAATACGTCGGGCAACGAGATGTTCCCAACGTTCCGTCCCAACGGCGACCTCTACTTCTCGTCCGACGGCCACCCGGGCCTCGGCGGACTCGATGTGTTCATTGCCGTCCCGCAAAGTGACGAGGGTTATACGATAGAACATCCCGGCTACCCGCTGAACTCCCAGGGCGACGACTTCGGACTGACGTTCGAGGGTCTGCGCAACCAGGGCTACTTCTCAAGCAACCGTGGCGACGCCCGCGGCTGGGACCATATCTACTCGTTCTCGAAGTCGGAAGTGATGCTGACCGTCAAGGGCTGGGTATACGAGATGGACGGCTACGAGCTGCCTGCCGGCCAGGTCTACCTGGTGGGCAACGATGGCACCAACCAGAAGCTGAGCGTTAAGGGCGACGGCTCGTTCACACAGGAGATTCAGACGGGCGTCGACTACGTGCTGCTCGGCACCTGCAAGGGCTACCTGAACCACAAGGAGGAGCTGCGCGTCGATACGGCTACCGTCTCGAACGAGTATGTGCTGCAGTTCCCATTGGCCAACATCTCGGCACCGGTACTTATTGAGAACATCTTCTACGACTTCGACAAGGCTACGCTGCGGCCTGAGTCGGCCACCGCCCTTGACCAGTTGGTCAAGCTGCTGAACGACAACCCGCACATCACCATCGAGCTGTCGGCCCATACCGACTACAAGGGCTCGAACCAGTACAACGAACGGCTGTCGCAGCGCCGCGCCGAGTCGGTGGTCAACTACCTGATAGCCCACGGCATTGCCGCCGACCGACTGACGCCGAAGGGTTACGGCGAGGACAAACCGAAGACCATCAGGCGCAAGGTGGCCAGCAAGTACCCGTTCCTGAAGGAGGGCGACGTGCTGACCGAGGACTTCGTCAAGGCTTTGAAGGACGAAGAGCAGCAGGAGGCGTGCAACCAGATGAACCGCCGTACGGAGTTCATCGTGCTGCGCACTACCTACGGTATGTTCGACGAGGAAGGCAAACTAAAGAATCCGCCGAAGCCAAGGGCTACGACGGAAGAAGAATCGGACACGAAGGCCGAAGACGACTGGTTCTAAAACGCTCCGCAGCGCACGCGGCCTACCACTTCGCCGAGTGCCAGCAATCCCACGATTCCTACAGAGACCGCAAACGTCAGCATCTGCTGCGACGTGGGCGGCGTGTTGGCAAACATCAGCAAACCGTGAGCGATGATTTCCCAACCCCTTAGCAGCACAAACAGCACCACCGCCACGACGACGCAGAACACCGTCCACAGACGGCTGAGGCGCCAGACGTCGCGCTGCGGCAGCTGCTTCATCACGCGGTCAGTAAATCCGTCGTCGGCCAGCTGCATTTCCTTCATCGGCTGGAACAACTGTTCCAAAAGTTCGTTATCTGTCATATCCATTCTGTCTTAAGTAGTTAGCCATCTTTTCCTTGCCGCGCTTCAGGTGAGACTTCACCGTCCCCGCCGGCATCTTCGTTATCCCGGCAATCTCGTCGATGGCATAGCCGTCAACGAGCTGCAGGGTGATACACGTACGCTCCTCGTCACGAAGTTGGGCAAGGGCGTTGTAAAGGTCCATCTGCAGCGAAGACTGTGAAGTGAAAAGTGTGTTACCTTTCAGCTGTTCACTCCCCACTTCGGGCTTCGCGCTTCTGCAGTGGTCGTACCACACGTTATAGGCAATCCGCGTGAGCCACGTCAGGAAGCTCGACGTGCCGCGATACTGCGAGATGTGGGTATAGGCCTTGACGAACGTATCCTGTGCCAGGTCGTCGCTCAGCATCTCGTCGCCCAGTGTCTGGCTCAGGAAGAACCGGCGAACAGGCGACTGATATTCGCGCATCAGCAGGTCGAAAGCCCGCTTGTTGCCGAATACCGCCACCTGCGTAGCGAGAGAGATGTCGTTGAGCCGTCCCACTGGAATAGCTTATAGTTTCTGTTTCTCGGGCATCACAATCCACAGCACGATGTAGAGCAGCACGCCGCAGAAGGCCGTGAAGATGGTGAGGAAGGCGTAAGCCACACGTACCAGAACGGGGTCGAAGTCGAAATACTCGGCCAGTCCGCCACATACTCCTGCAAATACTTTGTCGTCAGAGCGCATCAGTTTCTTTTCCATAGTCTATGTATGTTTTAATGATTAATGATTCTTAGATGTCTTCACAATCGCCAGCTTGCCCAGTCCGATGACCGTCACCAGAATGCCGACGCCAATGCCCAGCGTGCTGCCCACATAGCCGAAGAAGGCCAGCAGTCCGACGCCGAGGAACGTCTGGCGCAGTCCCTTCTGCCACAGTTCGTCGTCGGTCTCCTTGTGGTCAACGAGCAGTTCGTCGGGAATGGGCTGCCCCTGCTTCATGGCCATCTCCGCCATTTTCATCTTCTGCTTCCGATTCTTATAGAGGAAGAAGAAGAGCAGAGCCAGGATGATGACCGGCGCTATGACAAAGATGATGACCAGCACCATCAGGACGAACGTCATGCCCCACATTCCCTCGACACCGATGTTGCCGAAGATGTCGTTGACGATGCCACTGCCGTCGACGTAGCCAATGCGGTGGCGACGGCTGACCACCGTCGAGTCGTATGCCACGTCTGTGGTGTCACTATATGCCTCCAGAGCGTCGCCCTTCTTGGTAGAGTCGACCAGCTCTTCGGTGGCTTTCGGACTCTTACTCTGAGCCGTTACCGTCTGCCCCATTGCGAAGGTCAGCAGCATTGTCATTGCAATCAGATACTTTTTCATAATTCTGTCTCCTTTTTGTTGTTTCTTTGAACGTTAGACGTAACAAAGCTGGAAATTGTTGCAAAGTTCGCAGTTTTTTTTTAATTTTGCACCCGAATAACGGAAAAAATGATGCAATTGCCGGAGGATTTTATAAGGAACACCCGCGAAACGATGGGTGAAGAGCGGTTTCAGCGCTATCTGAAATCGTTCGACGAGGATGTCCCCATCAGCATCAGACTCAATCCGCTGAAGGTTGACAGCAGCGAATGGACGGTAGTGGGCGGCGAGCCTGTCCCCTGGTGCCGCAACGGCTACTACCTGCCCCGCCGCCCCAACTTCACGATGGACCCGCTACTGCATGCCGGCTGCTACTACGTGCAGGAGGCTGCGTCGATGTTTCTCGACGAGGTATTGCGCCAGCACTTGCCTCAGCATCCGCTAATGGCGCTTGACCTCTGTGCCGCTCCGGGCGGCAAGTCAACGCTGATGGCGGCGGCCCTGCCCGAAGGCAGCACACTCTACTCCAACGAGCCGATACGCCAGCGGGCGAGCATTCTGGCTGAGAACGCTGCGAAGTGGGGCTTTGCGAATCATATCGTCACCAACCAATACCCCGAGTTCTACCGCAAGTCAAAGTTACGCTTCGACGTTATCCTCTGCGACGTTCCCTGCTCGGGCGAGGGCATGTTCCGCAAGGACGAAGCCACCATCCGCGAATGGAGCCAGCAGAACGTGGAGCGGTGCTGGCTGCTGCAGCGCGACATCGTCAGCGACGCCTGGTCGTGCCTCAACGGAGGCGGACTGCTCGTCTACAGCACCTGCACTTTCAACACGAAGGAGAACGAGGAGAACGTCCGCTGGATCTGCGAGGAGTTCGGAGCCGAAGTCCTGCCTGTCAGCATCAGCGCCGAGTGGAACATCACCGGTTCGCTGCTCCCGGGCTTCGACCTGCCCGTCTACCGCTTCATTCCCGGCATCACCCGCTCAGAGGGACTGTTTATGGCAGTTTTGCGCAAGAAAGGCGAGACTCGGAACGCGCCCCAAAAGGAGGCAAAGAGTTTGCTCCGGGCAAACGCACAGTTTACTCCGAACAAACTCCCAGTTTACCCCGGGCAAAATGAAACGTTGCCAAGCGTGGAGCTGACCTACCCTCAAGCCATCGCCTACCTTCGGGGCGAAGCCCTCGTACTGCCCGAAGACACGCCACGCGGCATCGTTACCGTCAGTTTCCTCAACTATCCTTTAGGCACGGCGAAAAACATCGGCTCGCGGGCCAACAACCAGTATCCCAAAGAATGGCGAATCAAGACTACCCACATCAACAACGACTATGAAGCAATACTTAGACATACTTAACCGCATCCTGACCGAGGGCACCCAGAAGGGCGACCGCACGGGAACAGGCACCATCAGCATCTTCGGGACGCAGTCGCGCTATAACTTGGCAGACGGATTCCCACTGCTGACGACGAAAAAACTGCACCTGAAGTCAATCATCTACGAACTGCTGTGGTTCCTCAAGGGCGATACCAACGTGCGCTATCTGCAGGAGCACGGCGTGCGCATCTGGAACGAGTGGGCCGACGAGAACGGGGAGTTAGGTCCCGTCTACGGCCACCAGTGGCGCTCGTGGCCCGACTACAAGGGCGGCACCATCGACCAGATACAGTACGTGCTCGACCAGCTGAAGACGAACCCCAACTCACGCCGGATGATTGTCTCGGCGTGGAACGTGGCCGAAGTCAACGAGATGGCGCTGCCTCCGTGTCACACCATCTTCCAGTTCTACGTGGCCGACGGACGGCTGTCGCTGCAACTCTACCAGCGCTCGGCCGACACGTTCCTCGGCGTGCCGTTCAACATCGCCTCGTATGCTCTGCTGCTCATGATGATGGCACAGGTAACGGGCTTCAAGGTGGGCGACTTCATACACACAACGGGCGACACCCACCTCTACCTGAACCACTTGGATCAGGCCCGCCTGCAACTGACCCGCGAGCCGCGCCCCCTGCCACGGATGGTGCTGAACCCCGACGTGAAGTCGCTCTTCGACTTCCAGTACGAAGACTTCCAGCTTGAGGGCTACGACCCGTGGCCGCACATCAAGGCCGATGTAAGCGTCTAAGCGCTACATCGTTACCTCGACCGTGTGCTTGCCAGCTGCGTAGGGAATGACGTTGCCCTTGACGGGGGAACCGTCGAGCACAATCTGCTTGACGCCTTTCTGCGAACCGTTGGGGCGGATGGTGATGTCGTACTCAGCATCGCGGAACTTGCGCTGAACGGTGTAGTCGCCGGCCGTCTCGGGCAGACAGGGGTCGATGCGGATGCCGTCGTAGTCAGGCTTGATGCCGAGGATGAACTCCGAGACGGTGTACCACATCCAGGCGGCGGTGCCCGTCAGCCACGAGTTCTTGCCCTCGCCGGGACGGAAGGCGTCCTTGCCGGCCACCATCTGGCAGTTGACGTAAGGCTCCACCTTGTGCAGCGTCTGGTATTTCTCCTCGACGTATGAAGGCAGAATCTTGGCGTAGTGGCTCCAGGCATCGTTGCCGCGCCCGGCCATGCACTCGCCGATGATGACCCACGGATTGTTGTGGCAGAAGATGCCGGCGTTCTCCTTGTAGCCCTCTGGATAGCTTGAAATCTCGCCGTACTCGTAAATGTACTTCGTGAAGGCGGGGTTGTTGAGCACCATGCCGTGCTCGCACTCCAAGTACTTCTTGCACGAGTCGAGGCTCTTGGCCACCATTCCCTCGTCGGCACCAATCTCGGCCATCGTACACCAGCCCTGCGACTCAATGAATATCTTACCCTCTTCGCACTCGCTGGAACCAATCTTGCGGCCGTAGAAGTCGTATGCACGCAGATACCACTCGCCATCCCAGCCGTGCTTCTTCACAGCCTCAATCATGGCATCGACAGCCCGCTGCATCCGCTGCCCTTCCTCGTGCTTTGCAATTCTATTGCAAAGCGCCACGTACTCCTTGCCCGTCACCACGAACAGACCGGCAATCATCAGCGACTCGGCCTTCGTTCCCTCGCTGACGTTCTCGGTGGTCTGGAAGCTCTCGTTGGGATCCCACGAGAAGCAGTTCAGGTTCAGACAGTCGTTCCAGTCGGCACGCCCGATGAGCGGCAGCAGGTGCGGGCCGAGGTTGTTGATGACGTGGTCGAGGCTGACCTTCAGGTGCTCAAAGAGCGTCACCTCCGAGCCGGGCTGGTTGTCGAAGGGCACCATCTCGTCGAGAATCGTGAAGTCGCCCGTCTCCTTGATGTAGGCCACGGTGCCGAAGATGAGCCAGCAAGGGTCGTCGTTGAAGCCGCCGCCGATGTCGTTGTTGCCGCGCTTGGTCAGGGGCTGGTACTGGTGGTAGCAGCCGCCGTCGGGGAACTGGGTGGAGGCGATGTCGATGATGCGCTGGCGGGCACGGCTCGGAATCTGATGCACGAAGCCCACGAGGTCCTGGTTGGAGTCGCGGAAGCCCATGCCGCGGCCGATGCCGCTCTCGAAGAACGAGGCCGAGCGCGAGAAGTTGAACGTCACCATACACTGGTACTGGTTCCAGATGTTCACCATCCGGTCGAGCTTCGGGTTGCCGGTCTTCACCTTATATATATTAAGCAGCGCATCCCAGTAGGCATTCAGCTCGTCGAAAGCCTTGTCCACCTTCTCGGTGGAGTCGAAGCGGGCGATGAGGGCATGTGCCTTCTCCTTGTTGATGACCTTCGGAGCCGAGAATTTCTTCTCCTGCTCGTTCTCCACATAACCTAACAAGAACACGAAGTCGCGACTCTCGCCGGGCTGCAGCGTCACCTCGATGTAGTGCGAGGCGATGGGGCTCCAGCCGTGGGCGTGGCTGTTGCGGGGACGGCCCTCCACGACGGCATCGGGATTACTGAACTCATTGTAGAGGCCGACGAACGATTCACGGTCGGTATCAAAGCCCTGTATCTCGGTGTTCACGTGATAGAAGGCGTAGTGGTTGCGACGCTCGCGGTATTCCGTCTTGTGGTAGATGGTAGAACCTTCTATCTCCACCTCGCCGGTGGAGAAGTTACGCTGGAAGTTTTCCATGTCGGTGGCGGCATTCCAGAGGCACCACTCCTCGAACGAGAAGAGCTTCAGCGTCTTTACCTCCTGACTCTGGTTCGTCAGCGTCAGCTTCTGCACTTCCGCCCACGTCTTCAGCGGCACGAAGAAGAGCACCGAGGCCTCCACCTGGTTCTTACGGCCGGTGATGCGGGTATAGCCCATGCCGTGGCGGCACTCGTAGAAGTCGAGCGGCGTCTTGCAGGGTTTCCAGCCGGGGCTCCAAGCCGTGTCACCCTCTTTGATGTAGAAGTACCGTCCCCCGTTGTCCATCGGCACGTTGTTGTAGCGATAGCGGGTGATGCGGCGGAACTTGGCGTCCTTGTAGAAGCTGTAGCCGCCAGCGGTATTGGAGATGAGCGAGAAGAAGTCCTCGTTGCCTAAGTAGTTAATCCAAGGCCAAGGGGTCTTGGGGTCGGTGATGACGTATTCGCGGTGTGCGTCGTCAAAGTGTCCGTAGCGTTTCTGTTGTTCCATAGTCGTTAAAATTGTTTCCGTTTGCAAAAGTAAACCAAAAATCTGGAACTGCCAAACAAAATCGTTAAAGTTTCATATTTTCATACGTCTAAGCGACAGCGTGTCGGGAAAAAGTACTATCTTTGCAGGTAGTGTTCACAAAAAACAGAGAAAATGAGAAGAACGGTATTCGCATTTCTATTGACATTGGTTGGTATGACATTATTCGGACAGACATATTCGGCCCTGTGGAAACAGGCTGACGAGGCAGAGCAGAAGGATCTGCCCCGCACGCAGTACGACGTGCTAATGAAGATTGTCAAAAATGCCCAGAAGGAGGGCGAATACGGACAACTAATGGCTGCCGAACTTGCTGGCAGCCGAGCGATGGCCACCATTGCCCCCGACTCGCTACAGCCTGCCGTCGAGCGGATGGAGCAACGCTACCGGGCGTCGACCGACAAGGCGCTGACCGCCGTCTATGCCACCGTGCTGAAGAAGATTTACGATGACAACAGCCAGTTAGAAAGGGATGAAGAGCTGACGGTGACGCTCGATGCCGAGACCTGCGAACGACTGGCCGCCGTGAAGGCTGCCGACTACAAGCCGCTGACCACCATCGGGCGCGACAGCAAACTGTTCGACGATGACATGTTGAGCGTCGTCGGCTATGAACTGGAAGACTTCCAACCCCTGCACGACTACTATAGCAAGGCCGGCAAGCGCCGTGCTGCGATGATGACGGCTCTGGAGATAGCCCGCCAGAACCGGGTGATGGGCGACGTGAAGTACGACAAGGCGCCCTACATCGAAACCATCGACTCGCTCATCGACATCTACGGCGACCTGCCCGAGGCTGCCGAGCTGGCCATTGAGCGCTATGAATATATGGACGAGCACACCGACGCCACCGCCGAGCAGAAATGGGACTACACCGAGCAGGCCATCAAGCGCTGGGACGGCTACGGGCGTACCAACGCCCTGCGTAATGCCCAGATTGACCTGACTACCCGCATGTTCAGCGCTACATTAGAGAAGCGCGTGGGGCTGCCCAACAAGACGCAGGAGTTGACAATCAACAGCGCCCGCAACATTGACCAGCTGACGATGCACATCTTCCGGGTGAAGGTCAAGGGCAACAACCAGCTCAATCCCAACAACGACGAAGACTACAGGAAGCTGAAGCCGCTGCTGACCGAGTTGCCTGAGTTGCAGGTGACGCGCCATTACTCAGGGAAGAAAGCCTACGACGTGTTCAAGGACACCATTGAGGTGCCCGGACTGCCCGTCGGCGTCTATATGCTCGAGTTGCGGAGCAACCCCGAGACCAAGGGAGACCGTCAGCTCTACTATGTCAGCAACGTCAGGGTGATGATGATTCCCCTGCCCGGTGACGAGATACGCTACGTCGTGGTCGATGCCACCGAGGGCCAGCCCGTCAGCGGTGCCACCATCGAGTTGTATGGCTGGCTCAATGGCCGCAGCGACCGGCTGATGGCTACGCTGACGACCGATGCCAAGGGCGAGGCCACTTACAAATATGGTGACCAGCGCCCGACGAAGGTATATGCCTTCACGCGGACGGACAACACCTGTCCGCCGACCAATGAATACAGCACGTACGGCTTCTACACGAGCAATCGTCAGATGGAGAAGACGCAGCTGTTCACCGACCGCGCCATCTACCGGCCTGGTCAGACGGTTCACGTGGCTGCCATCAACTACGAGGTAATCGACGGTTACAAGCAGAAGGTTCTGGAGAACCGTGAGGTGACGCTGACACTACAGGATGCCAACGGTGAGGACGTGGTCAGCAAGACACTTATTACTGATAAATATGGTACGTGCGCTACAGAGTTCACGCTGCCCACCAATGGTCTTACGGGCATCTTCCGGATTGAGAGCCGGAACGGCAATTGTCACTTCCGTGTAGAGGAGTACAAACGCCCGACATTCGAGGTGGAGTTTGACAAGGTGACCGAGGACTACAAGGACGGCGACACCATCGAGGTCAAGGCGACTGCCCGCTCTTACGCCAGTGTGCCTGTTCAGGATGCCGAGGTGAGCTACCGGGTTGTCCGCCGCCGTTCGTTCTGGTGGTTGAGCTATTCGAGCTACTGGAATCGCGGTGCCATAGGCAAGTTTTCCGGCGACGAGACGGTTGCCGAGGGCGAAGCCATAACGGGCAGCGACGGTACGTTTACGGTGAAGATGCCGATGGTGCTGCCGAAGACCGACTTCCCGATGTTCTACGATTTCGTATGCCTGGCTGATGTGACCGACCAAGGGGGCGAGACCCACCAGGGACAGCTCTCGCTGCCACTCGGCAACCGCAAGACGGCGCTTATCTGCGACCTGCCCGATCAGATGCGCTCCGACCAGATGCAGAAAGTGAAATTCCACTTGCGCAATGCCGCCGGCAACGATGTCGACGCCGAAGTCAGATACCGCATTGGCAACGGCAAGTGGCAGACGGTGCCAACCAACGTTGAATGTTCATTGTTCAACGTTCAATGTAAGAGCGGCAAGTATCAGCTGGAGGCCATCTGTCAGGGCGACACGCTGAAGGAGGACTTCGTGGTCTTCTCGCTCGACGACAAGCGGCCCGCTGCCGAGACCGACGACTGGTTCTATCAGTCGGACAACCGGTTCCCCAGCGACGGCAGTCCCGTTACCATCCAGGTGGGCTCGTCGGCACAGAACGTCCACATTGTCTATAGCATCTTCAGCGGCAACACCGTGATCGAGAACGGCTCGGTGGACCGCTCCAACGAGCTGCTTAACCGCAAGCTGACCTATAAGGAGGAATACGGCAACGGTCTGATGCTGACCTTCGCCTGGATGAAGCAGGGCAAGTGCTACACGCATACGGCCCATATCGAGCGCCCCTTGCCCGACAAGCGGCTGACACTGAAGTGGCAGACCTTCCGCGACCGACTGACTCCAGGCCAGCAGGAGGAATGGGCACTGACAGTCACGAAGCCCGACGGCACTCCGGCCGATGCCCAGCTCATGGCCACGCTTTACGACAAGAGCCTCGACCAGATATCGGCTCATCGTTGGTGGTTAGCCCCCTGGCTGTCAATTCCCCTTCCCAGCTCACGGTGGGGCTTTGGCACGTGGGGCAGTCTTCACCTCAACGGTTCGCTCTACCAGACGCGCCTGGCGGCTCCTTCGCTCGACTTCAGCACGTTCGATGAGTCGCTCTTCCCGAAACCGTGGATGTCCAGGAGGAGAATGATGATTGGCGCAGCAGGTCTCGGCACCAGGGCTTTGGCCAAATCGGCGATGGCCGTTGAAGAGGCACCAATGGCACTGAATGAGGTTGTGTTAGCTGAGGTCAATAGTTCTGCAGACGTTGATAACTCCCTGCAAGGCCGGATAGCCGGGCTTGACGCTGTCAAGTCTTACCAACAGAGCAGCGATCAGTCGGCTATGACAGGCAATGACGAAGAGGCCGTGCCCGATGTTCAGCTGCGCGAGAACCTGCAGGAGACGGCGTTCTTCTATCCGCAGCTGACAGCCGACGCCACGGGGCGGGTGACGCTGAAGTTCACCCTGCCCGAGAGTCTGACGACGTGGCGCTTCATGGGACTGGCCCATACCACCGACCTCTGCAACGGTACAATAGACGGTGAGGCCGTGGCCAAGAAGGACCTGATGGTGCAGCCCAACATGCCGCGGTTCCTCCGCGAGGGCGACCAGGCCACCATCTCGGCCCGCGTCATCAACACCAGCGAGGGCGACCTCAGCGGTACGGCCTACCTGACGCTCACCGACCCCGATACCGAGAAGGTCGTCTTGACGCAGAAGTCTCCGTTTGCGGTGAAAGCCGGCGAGACCACGAGCGTCACTTTCAACGTTCAATGTTCAACGTTCAAAGAATCGTTGCTTGTCTGCAAGGTGATGGCCACGACCGACAAGTTCAGCGACGGCGAACAGCACTACCTGCCCATCCTGCCTAACCGCGAGCGCGTCACCGTGACCTATCCGTTCACGCAGAACAAGCCGGGCACGACGACCATCGACCTGACGCAGCTGTTCCCAACTAACACCCAACAGCCAACACCCAACACCCAGAAGCTCACCATCGAATATACCAACAACCCCGCCTGGCTGATGATTCAGGCCCTGCCCGCCATCGGCCATCCCCACGACGACTGCGCCATCTGCCAGAGTGCTTCGCTCTATGCCAACA
>CAMHHO010000046.1:0-24046 GCA_946184965.1 uncultured Prevotellaceae bacterium
AACTAATCTTAGGGTTTAGACATACTGACAGTCAACCCAAATCAGGAAACGTCAGCTTCAGAATCACGAGGCGCCGCTTCATGACAACGAGGCGCCGCCTCGCACCAGTTACCCGCCGGGTACGTGGCAGTTTACTGCCGGGTTCGAGCGAGCTTACTGCCGGGTAAAGGAACCCGCCGAGTTAGCACGACTAACAAGCCCAGTTAACACCGCTGGCTCACCCAGTTGACAAAACGAAGATAAACGTTAAACTAAAAACAATAGAATTATGAAGAAAAGATTATTATCAATTATCATCGTGCTCCTCGCCTTGGCTTCGGGGGCGCAGGTTCAAGGTGCTAGTTTTCACGTTCCTGTCTATGACGGAGAGACGGTATCGTCTGTATGGAAAATTTATAATGCTATGCTTCAGGTCATTGCTAATGTGGAGGGGAAAATGCAAATTGAAATGACATCGGCAAATGTTCAAACGTATAAGGACCTGAACGGCAATACGCTGTTCAGCTTCAATACAGATACCAAGATGTTCAGCGTGCCTGCTGACGTTCAGCCCTTTGTCATGTCGGTGGATCTTAGCGATGCTTCTAGGGAGGCCTTGAAAAAAGTGGTTCCAAAGTATGCAGATTACGATAATATTCTTGTGCAACTCGAGCAGGTAGTGAACGAAAAGACCTTTCCAAGCCGTTACTTCCGTGAATGGATTTCTGACAATGTTTGCCGTAAAACTAGTGAAGGGAAACCATATTCCAGACTTAACAGTAATGATGTCTATAATGTCGAGAACATAGATGTCAGTTCCATTTATTATATCCAGAACTTAAAGGGCATTGAGCTTTTCCCCAATCTCAAAACGTTGGACTGTAGCCATAACCAAATAACCTCGTTCGACCTGTCGAAGAACACGAAACTAGTAAAACTGCATTGCCAAGATAACAAACTAACCTCGCTGAAGGTAAACTCTAACAGCCTGAATGAAATCTATTGTTTTTGCAACAACATCAGCGGAAGCAACATGGATGCGCTCATCAGCAGCCTGCCCACCCGCTCGAATGGAACATTCTTGGTTAAGTACCCGTCTTATGCAACAACTGGCATCGACAACGAGATGACCTGCAAGCAGGTGAGCAATGCCATAAAGAAGGGCTGGGTACCAAAATGCGAGGGATCTGGCGCTGATTATCTCGGCTCCGATTTCGTCTGCCGTATCAACAGTGCCAACTTCGAAGACTATCAATTCCAAAAATATGTTAGGACCTACTTCGACCTCGACGAAAACGATATGCTCGACCAGAGCGAGATAGCAAATGTGACGACAATGGGCGTTTCCAACAAAAATTTCTGGAGTCTGAAAGGCATTGAATACTTCACGTCGCTGAGAAAATTGGTTTGCGATGGCAACAAACTGACCTCGCTTGACCTGAGGAGCAATAAGTCGCTGACGGAACTGCGCTGCCAAAACAACCAGCTGAACTCTCTCAATGTGTCGGGGCTGAAGAACCTGCAGACACTGCTGTGCTCGGGCAACAAGTTGACTTCGCTCGACCTGTCGACCTGTACGAATCTGGCTCTCCTGTATTGTGAAAACAACCAGCTGTCTTCCTTAAAGATGCAAGGCGGCAGCACAAAACTGTCTTATGTTGAAGTCTATTGCTTTGGTAACAAACTCAGCGGCTCGAACATGACGACATTCGTCAACAGCCTGCCCACGAGTGAAACTGTAGGTCGCTTGCGCATCAAGAAGAATGAGGCGTCGACGGGCAACCAGATAACCACTGCTCAGGTGCAGACGGCCACCGGGAAAAACTTTGATGTCCAGATTTGGGATTCGAGTAAACAGGATTGGGTGTCGCATTCCGACTCCCATCCCGACGCGTACGTCATCACCGTCTATGACGGCGCAACACTCAGCGCTCTCGACTTACAGATACTCACAGAGATGATGGCTTTTGTTCAACCTCTTATGATTGGCAGCCTCAGTGAAAGTGACAATGTTTACACTTTCTTCCCTTACGGTATGGCACATATTGGCTTTCAATGCAATAAGAACACGAGGAAATGTACTCCATACCCTGGAGCCGGATTTGCTATTAACCTTTTTATAGACGTCGCCGGCTATTACTACATGTATCAGTACTTTAACACGATTCTTAAGGACTACCCGACTGTCGAGCTGAGAATGGAGGTGGCTATCAATTCCAACACCTTCCCCGACACGAATTTCCGCACGTGGGTCAGCAACAACTGCGACACCGACAAGAACGGGCGGCTCACGAAGTCGGAGCTGGCACAAGTAACGTCGATGGACGTCAGCAACAAGAACATTTCCAACCTCAAGGGCATCGAGTACTTCTGGGAGCTGACATCGCTGAACTGCTCAGTCAACAACCTGACCTCGCTTGACCTGTCGTGGCAAGCATCGCTGACGACGCTGAACTGCTCTGGCAACAAGCTGCAATCCTTGAATATTTCGAGTTGCAAGGCGCTCGAATATCTGTATTGCGACAACAACAAGCTGACTTCGCTCAGCTTATCAAATAATACAACACTGAAAAACTTGCAATGCCAGAATAACCAGCTGTCCTCGCTCAGCGTATCAAAGAACACGGAGTTAGTCAGAATAATGTGCTACGGCAACAAGATTCAGGACGCTAATATGACCTCGTTCATCAATAGCCTGCCCCAGAAGTCTGACGGACGTTTAAATGTATATGCTAATAACTCTTCCGAAGGCAACAGGATATCAGTCGCGCAGGTAAAGGTTGCCAAGGAAGATAAGGGTTGGCAGGTGTTGACGTCAGGGGAAAACCCATATCCCGGCTACGATGCCCTTGCTGTCAACGATACGAACTTCCCCGATGCAACCTTTAAATCGTGGGTCAGCAGCAACTGCGATATAGACCAGGACGGCTTCCTCTCCGACGAGGAGATTGCGGCGGTAACGAGCATTGAAGTTCGTGCTATGAACATCTCTGATCTCAAGGGCATCGAGTACTTTACGGCGCTGGATTATTTGGATTGCTCTTTCAACCAGCTGACTTCTCTTAATGTATCGAATAACACGAAGCTGACTTATCTGGAATGCATCGGCAACCAGCTGACTTCTCTTGATGTTTCGAAGAACACGGCGCTGACTTACCTGGAATGCATCGGCAACCAGCTGACTTCTCTTGATGTTTCGAAGAACACGGCGCTGACGGGCCTGTATATCGGCCAGAATCTGCTGACTTCTCTTAATGTATCGAATAACACGGCGCTGACAGAGCTGTATTGCTCTTTCAACCAGCTGACTTCTCTTGATGTATCGAAGAACACGGCGCTGACAATTCTGTATTGCTACGATAACCTGTTGACTTCCCTTGACGTGAAGGGCTTATATCTGGAACGCCTGGATTGCGGCAATAACCGGCTGACTTCTCTTGATTTGACGAGCGCCGCGCAACTGAAAGAGCTGGATTGCAGCGGCAACCAGCTGACTGCCCTTGTCGCGACGGACTGTTCGGAACTGAAAGAACTGATTTGCTACAACAACAAGATTAAGGGTTCGGCGTTTTACATGCCTAACTTTATCGCCGGCGACTCTGGTGAGCAAGGCCGGCTGGAATTCAACGTCCCGGCTGATGGCAACGTGTTAACAACAACGAAGGTGCTTCGTTTAAAGGACGATGGTTGGAATGTGTTGACCAAAATCGGCGAACTCAGCTACGAAGAATACCTTGGCGTCGGCGGTGACGCCAACTACAACTGGGTTATCGATGAAGATGACGTCGACACCATGCGCGACCACATCCTCGGCAGCGATCCCTCGCCGTTCTCCCTCATAGATGCCGACGTGAACGGCGACGGCACGGTGGACATCGTCGACCTGACGCTGCTGATTCAGTATCTGACGAAGTAAAAGAAAGACCGCGCGCCGCTGATTTTTAGGCACTGAAAAACACGGAAGAACACGGAGCCCCCTTTATGGCCAGCCGTGTTCTTCTGTGTTTTTCAGTGCCTGACCAGTTCCAGGTTAATTCCTGCGATTAACAATAATGTAGGTGATTTCTCAGGGAAATGTTTGGAAGTTCAGGGATTTTTCCGTATCTTTGCAGCGATATTTGCATCCAATAGTTTATAATTATGGCAGTGACAACACAAATCCCACAAACAACCCAGATGATTGTGACGCTGGAAGACAATGCTATGGTATCAGAAATCCGAAAGGCTCTGAAGCTTATTCGTGGCATTGCCTCTGTACGTGTGGCTCATATCGGCGACGACCGTACCATCACTCCTGACATTCGGCGTAACATCAAGCGAGCACGTGAGGAGTCGGCTCGCGGGGAGACTATTGTATGCAATACTCCTGAGGATATGCAGAAATACTTCGATAGTCTATGAACTACAGCATAGAGTATTCAAAAGATGCAGACAGGACACTCCGTAAGTGGAAGAAGTCTATTCAACGATAAATAACCGCTCGGTCAGCCGTTCAGCAGGGCATCGAGCGACTCCTGCTCGCCGACGACCCAGATGATGTCGCCCTCCTGGAAGGGGCGGGTGGGGCTGACGGACGACAGATTCTCCTTTCCTTCTTCCAGACCGACGACCATGCAGCTGTAGAGGCTGCGGATGCCGCTCTCCTTGAGCGTCTTGCCGATGAACGGACTGGCGGGACCGATGATGAGCTGGCGCAGCTTCATCTCGCGGGCCTCGATGTTCTCCTCCTCGCCAAGCACCTCCTCCTTCAGGGCGGTGCCGAGGCGGGCCAGCTGGTCGTCGCTGCCGATGACCTGCAGACGGTCGCCGGGGAAGATGACGTAGTCGCCGTCGGGGATGTTCAGCCGCCGGCCGCCGCGCATGATGCTGCTGACGTGTACGCCGTAGCGGCTGCCTAAGGAGAGCTGCTTCAGCGTCTGGCCCATCCACTGTGAGTCGGCCGGCACGTCGAAGTCGGCGATGTGGATGTCGCGGTCGAGCAGGCGCCCCTCGTAGAGCGGGCGCTTCTTGCCGTGCACCTGAGCCTCGATGTCGCGCGAGCGGAGGTTGTTGATGAACAGCCGCTCGAGGACGATGCTGCGGTGCTTGACGGCGCGCGAGACGATGATGAGCGCCAGGATGACGATGCCGAGGGTGACGATGACGGCCGTCGAGAAGTGGCCCAGGCGGTGACAGATGTAGAAGATGAAGCTGAGGGCCACGACGGCGCGCGCCAGAATGGTCGACAGCAGGGGCAGGCGGTTGCGGTTCGACTCGGCCCAGAGTGCCTTCCACTCCTCGGAGCGGTTCTTCTTCATCACCATGGCACGCAGGAAGGGGGCGATGGCCATCAGCGTGATGAGCCCCGTGAGCAGCTCGGGCAGCGAGATGTGGATGCCCAGCAGCGTGAAGTCGTAGCCGACGGCATGCTGCAGCAGGGGCAGCAGGAACATGAAGCTGACGGCGATGGTGGCCGACGTGAGGATGCTGTAGACGACGGTGTTGATGCCCATCTGGGTGAGCAGCCGCTTCCACTTGCTCTGCTCGGTGGTGTTGGGACGGCTCATCGACAGGTGGTTGAGCGAGCGGATAATCTTGTTGGGCAGACGGTGCTCAAGGGCACTGTAAGCCGGTGTGGCAAGCCGTATCATGTAAGGTGTGAGAAATGTGGTAATGACTGATACGGCTACCACAACCGGATAGAGGAAGTCGCCAATGACGCCGAGCGACAGACCCAGCGAGGCGATGATGAACGAGAACTCACCGATCTGGGCCATTGAGAAGCCGCAGCGCATGGCCGACTTCAGACTCTCGCCGCCCAGCATGAACGACATGGAGCCGAAGACCGACTGGCCGATGAGGATGGTGAGCACGAGCACCAGGATGGGCACGGCGTAGTCGATGAGTATCTGCGGGTCGACGAGCATGCCGACGGAGACGAAGAAGACGGCGCCGAAGAGGTTCTTGACCGGCTCGACGAGCTTCTCGATGCGCTCGGCCTCGACGGTCTCGGCCAGGATGCTGCCCATGATGAAGGCACCGAAGGCCGACGAGAAGCCCACCTTGGTCGAGAAGACGGCCATGGCACAGCAGAGGCCGAGCGAGACGATGAGGAGCACCTCGCTGTTGATGAGGCGGCGCACCTGGCGCAGGAAGATGGGGATGGCGAAGATGCCGACCACGAGCCAGAGGATGAGGAAGAAGCCTATCTTCAGGATCGAGCCGAGCATCTGGCCGCCGTCGGGGTTGTTGCCGCTGGCAATGGCCGACAGCATGACCATCATGACGATGGCCAGGATGTCTTCAAGGATGAGCACCGACATGACAAGCCCCGCAAACTGCTGCTGGCGCAGGCCGAGGTCGTCGAAGGCCTTGTAGATAATGGTGGTCGACGACATGGCGAGCATTCCGCCGAGGAAGATGCAGTCCATCTTGCCCCAGCCGAAGCACTGGCCGACGATGATGCCCAGCATCGACATGCAGAAGATGATGGTGATGGTCGAGATGATGGGCGAGGCGCCCATCTTCAGGATTTTCTTGAACGAGAAGTCGAGACCCAGCGAGAACAGCAGGAACATCACGCCGATGTCGGCCCAGAGGTGGATGTTCTCCTGGTCGACGACGCTGGCCGTGTAGGGCATGTGGGGCGAGACGAGGAAGCCGGCTACGATATAGCCCAGTACAAGCGGCTGCTTGAGCCGCTTGAACACCAGTGTCACGATGCCTGCCACGATAAGCATCAGTGCCAGGTCTTGAATCATTGCAGGTAGTTCAGCCATAGACGGTTAGAGTTTTTTTTGACGGTTAGACGGATGGACGTTCTTTTTGACGGTTAGACGGATGGACTTTGAGGGTTAGGGTTTGGGGTGTAGATACGGTATTTGCGACGAATCTCTAATTTCTCGGCACCGAAGTTGATGAGCATGCCATCATTGATGCCAGTAGCAGTCAGGTAGTTAACCAGTTGGATGGAGTGAATCGGGGCTAAAGCACTGACAGCCTTTAGCTCAACAATGACTTTATGGTCGGCAATAATGTCAGCACGGTAGTCACCGATAATACGGTCTTTATAACTCACCTGAAACGGCACCTCAGTCTCAAAGGGTATTCCTCTTTCACCCATTTCTATCATCAGTGCTTTCTTATATAGTTTCTCTTCGTAACCTGGCGTCAACTGCGAACGCACTGTCTTAGCACATCCAGCAATGACATCACATAACTTGTCAACTTCCATAATATATAAATTATATAAACACTCTACCCATCCAAACATGTCTGGCCGTCTATCCGTCCAAACAGTCTACCCATCATCCGTCTAAACAGTCTATCCGTCTACCCGTCCAAACATGTCTATCCGTCTATCTCGTCTATCCGTCTAAACATGTCTATCCGTCTATCTCAGGCATTGTACCCAGCCGTCAGTTCACAGATCTTGACAATAACCTGCATAGCCTTCTCCATCGACTGGATGGGCACGAACTCGTAGGGGCCGTGGAAGTTGATGCCACCGGCGAAGATATTGGGGCAGGGGAGACCGTGGAACGAGAGCTGCGCACCGTCGGTGCCGCCGCGGATGGGCTTCACCTTCGGGGCGACGCCCACGGCCTGCATGGCGTGGAGCACCAGGTCGATGACGTGCATCTGCGGGTCGATCTTCTCCTTCATGTTGTAGTACTGGTCCTTCACCTCGATGTCGACCGTGCCCTCGCCGTACTTGGCGTTCATCTGCTCGGCGCAGCGCTGTATGAAGCGCTTGCGGTCCTCGAAGCGGTCGCGGTCGTGGTCGCGGATGATGTAGCTGAGGCGGCCCAGCTCGGTGTTCGTCTGCATACCGATGAGGTGGTAGAAGCCCTGATAGCCCTCGGTGGTCTCCGGCGTCTCGTCGTCGGGCAGCATGGCAGCGAACTCGGCGGCCAGGCGGTTGGCGTTCACCATCTTGTCCTTGGCATAGCCCGGGTGTACGCTGACGCCGTGGATGGCGACCTTGGCCGAGGCGGCGTTGAAGTTCTCGAACTCCAGCTCGCCCACGTCGCCGCCGTCCATCGTGTAGGCCCACTCACAGCCGAAGCGCTCGACGTCGAAGTGGTGGGCACCCATGCCTATCTCCTCGTCGGGATTGAAGGCCACGCGGATGGAGCCGTGCTTGATCTCGGGGTGCTGCTGCAGGTAGACCATGGCCTGAACAATCTCGGCGATGCCGGCCTTGTCGTCGGCGCCGAGCAGCGTGTGACCGTCGGTGACGATGAGGTCCTCGCCGACGTGCTGCAGCAGTTCGGGGAACTTCTTCGGCGACGAGACGATGCCCTCGCTGAGCAGGATATCAGAGCCGTCGTAGCCGTGCACAATCTGCGGCTTGATGTCGGCTCCCGAGCAGTCGGGACTGGTGTCGTAGTGCGAGATGAAGCCGATGGTGGGCACGCGGTCCTTGGTGTTGGCACGGAGCGTGGCGTAGATGTAGCCCTTGTCGTCCATCTCGACATCGTCAAGGCCCTCGGCTTCCAGCTCCTTCTTCAGGTATTCGGCGAAGACGAGCTGCTTCTTAGTACTCGGCACGCAGTCGGCATCCTCTGCCGACTGCGTGTCAAACTTGGTGTAGTTCAGGAATCTTTCTACTATATCCATATATTAGCTTTGTTTGTCCAATTCAGCCAGATTCTCGGCAATCATCTCGTCGGTGACGGTGTAGTTCTGCAGGTCGCCCTTGATGAAGGCCTCGTAGCTGGGCATGTCGATGAGTCCGTGGCCGGAGAGGTTGAACAGGATGACCTTCTCCTCGCCCGTCTCCTTGCACTTCTTGGCCTCGCGGATGGTGGCGGCGATGGCGTGGCACGACTCCGGGGCGGGGATGATGCCCTCGGTGCGTGCAAACAGCATGCCGGCCTCGAAGGTCTCGAGCTGCGGAATGTCGACACCGTGCATCAGACCGTCCTTGATGAGCTGTGAGATAATCATGCCCGCACCGTGGTAGCGCAGACCGCCGGCGTGGATGTTCGACGGGCGGAAGTTGTGGCCCAGGGTGAACATCGGCAGCAGCGGCGTGTAGCCGGCCTCGTCGCCGAAGTCGTAGCGGAACTGGCCGCGCGTCAGCTTCGGGCAGCTGTCAGGCTCGGCGGCGATGAACTCCGTGTGGCGCTCGCCGCTCAGGTTGTGGCGCATGAAGGGGAACGAGATGCCGCCGAAGTTGGAGCCGCCGCCGAAGCAGCCGATGACGATGTCGGGATATTCGCCGGCCATCTGCATCTGCTTCTCAGCCTCCAGACCGATGATGGTCTGGTGCAGGCCCACGTGGTTGAGCACCGAGCCGAGCGTATATTTACAATTAGGTGTGGTGGTGGCCAGCTCGACGGCCTCAGAGATGGCGGTGCCGAGTGAGCCGCTGTGGGTCGGGTCCTTGGTCAGGATGTCCTTACCGGCACGGGTCGACATCGAGGGCGAGCCCTCGACCACGGCCCCGAAGGTGCGCATGATGGACGAGCGGTAGGGCTTCTGCTGCATGGTGATCTTCACCTGATAGACGGCGCAGTCGAGACCGTAGATCTTGGCGGCATACGAGAGGGCAGCGCCCCACTGTCCGGCACCGGTCTCGGTGGTCACGTTGGTCGTGCCCTCCTGCTTGGCATAGTAGCACTGGGGCAGGGCCGAGTTGATCTTGTGAGAGCCGAGGGGGTTGGTCGACTCGTTCTTGAAGTAGATATGGGCGGGGGTGCCCAGAGCCTCCTCGAGAGCGTAGGCGCGGACGAGCGGCGTCGAGCGGTAGTACTTGTACTTCTCGAGCACGTCCTCGGGGATGTCTATCCAGCGGTGCTCGGTGTCCAGTTCCTGGACGCAGCACTCGCGGGGGAAGATGTGTGCCAGGTCGTCGACGCCAAGCGGCTGTTTCGTTGCCGGATGGATGGGCGGCATGGGCTTGTTCACCATGTCGGCCTGAATGTTGTACCACTGTGTAGGAATCTCGCTCTCTTGGAGAATGAATTTCTTTTGCTTTGACATAATACTTTAGTTTTGGGATTGGTGTATCCGTGTGCAAAGGTACTAATAATAAATGAAAAGAAGAACAAAAAGCACGGCTTTTTTCTTTTTTGCCGTGCTTTCTGTCCTTTCCCCTGTTGCTGCAAGCTGTTATTCCTTGCCGCCGATGATGATGTTGATGAGTTTGGTCAGGTCGGTGATGTCCACCTTGCCGTCATCCGTCAGGTCGGCAGCCTTCAGGATAAAGCCCGTCGGGTCCTTGCCAGCGAGGTAGTCGGCCAGCGCGGTCACGTCGTCAGCGTCGACCTTGGTGTCGCCGTTCGCGTCGCCAGAGATGACGTTCTGGTAGTCGATGACGATGACGACGCACTGCTGGTAGCCGGAGTTCCTGAAATTGATGGTCGAGAGACCGTCGAGGTTAAAGCTGACGCGGTCGGGGTTGGCGGCGTTGTTTATGCCAAGAACTGTGGTCGTTTCCGTTGTATAGTCCACGCCACCCACGTGTGACCAATAGTTGGTGCGGTCGGTAGCATCCTTATTAGTATAGCTCCAAAGTGTTATTTTTGTAGCCGCGTAGCCCTCAGGCAGATAAATGGTATTCATAGCGCCATTGGAGGTTTTAATGGTTTTGTAGGTAGTACCGTCTACCGTTATTGAACTGCCTGCAGAATAGGTCTTATCTAAGTTGCCCGTGAGGACCATGCTGAAACCTTCGGCCGTTCCGGTGCCTGTCAGCATGTTATTGACATCCGTACCGGGATAGCTGCCAACGGTCATATCGTCCATGCTTAGTAGAACGGTATTCTTCTCAATGACGGGCTCAGTCGTTCCTGGGTCGTCATCATCGTCAATGACCTTCAGCACTCCTTCGGTATAGAGGGAAGAAGTATCCCACTTCAGACCCTCGCCGGGAGTGGCAGGGATAATCTCGGCGAATGTGCCGCTGCTGACGCTGCCGGTGAAGGCTTGTATCTGCTGGCCGTTGCTGTAACTCTTGTTTAGCATAGCGTCGTTCAGTCGCAGAATGGCACCGCTGTTCAGCTTCAGTCCGCCGCTCAGCGTCAGACCCTTGTCGTTGGCTCCATCGTCGCCCACTTGTAGGGTACCGTCTTTTTGGATGGTGACAGTGCCGGCGATGGTGCCTTTACCAGCCAACGTGGCATCGGGTGCAACGGTCACGCTGCCAGTACCATTGTTCTTGCCGTTGACGATGAGCGTGCCGCCGCTGACGGTGGTAGTGCCTTTGTAGTCATTGGTGCCGGTGAGACGCCACAGACCAGTACCCGTCTTCACGATGTTTACTGTGCCCGTATAGTTCTTGCCTGAGCACGACCAGTTATTAATGATGCCGTTGAAGGTTTCGTCTGTGTTTGCCGCCCCCACAGTCCATGTACAATTGAAACTTTTGGTGTTCTTACTAGAACCAACCAGATAAGTGCCTTTGTCACCCGATAAGCCGCCTATGGCTCCTTTGGCATTAGTTTCCCAGGCGCAGAGCCAGGCGTTGCCCGTCAGTGTGATAGGTACTTTAGCCATGACCGAGGCATAGCCACTGTCAAAGACAAAAAGGCTCCCCTCGGAACTGTTGCTGTTTACACCGTTGGCGATAACACGGCCTGTGAAGTTAGTCCAGTTGCCTCGAATGTATTCGCGCAGATATGGAATGTTCCACTGAAGTGTGCCACCGCCTGTCACGGTGCTTGTCAGTGTGCATAGGCGATTGGGAGAGAATTGGGAAGTTGTCCCTTCTTGGACCTCTATGGGAAATGAGTAGGTCTCTGAACTATTCGTCTCACCCTTGGTCTTCAGGTGGCCGCCAGCCATGACGAGCTTCTTCGACGAGCCGATGCCAGTCTTGGCGATGTCGGTGGTGCTGAGATAGAGCGTGCCGCCTTTTAGGATGGTTGCACCCTTGTAGCCAAAGAATTTGGTGGTGCCGACGGTCAGCTGGCCGCCACCGTCGATGATGAAGTCGGCTGAGGCGTCGCTACCCTCGATGACGCCGTTCATCGTGACTGTGGCCGACTTGATGTCGAAGGTCGAGGTGCTCGAGAGTTTCATTGAGCGGTTAGTCGAGGTGTTGCCGCCTGTGTAGCGGTAGGTGCCGCCGTCGGCTATCCAGTTCTGGGCGAATTCCACGCTGCTGCCGATGGCCGAGGCTACGCCGCCGTCTTTCAGCGACGAGAACTCCAGCACGCCGTCGTGCAGGACGGTGGCACCTGTATAGGTGTTGCTGCCGGTCAGGGTGAGTGTGCCTGTTCCGGCTTTGTTGACCGATGCTGCTCCGCCGATGGCTTGGCCGCTGACGGTCAGGTTGGCGGGTACGTTGTAGACCACGGCCTTTGGTTCGACGGCCTGCGTCAGGTTGAGCGTCGTTGCCGACGATGGTGCCAAGAGTACGTTGCTATTGTTGGCGGCATCGTTGTCGAAGTCGCCGCCCGTCCAAGTGTAGTCAGCTGAGTAGCTGTCTATATCTACCAAGTTCACCTCTAAGGGGCGTGTTGACATGGCCACGTCTGGCGTGTAGCCGGAGTAGTTGTCGCCGTCGAAGGCACGGATGCGGACGGTGTACTTCGTGCCAGGTTCCAGATTGTTGATGGTGTATGAAGTGGCACCTGCAGCCGTGCGGGCCACTTCGTTGCCGTTCACCTCGATGGCGAATCCCTTTTCGGCGTAAGTATAGTCGCGCCATGAAATAGCGAGCGTCGTCGTGGTAGCCTTGTCGAGCGTTAGGGCAACGGGGATGCGTAGGAAGTAGTCGCGGTCGTCAGCCGTGATGCTGTTGATGTAGTTCTCGATGTTGGCGTATCCGTTATCGGCAATGGTCATGGCATCGTTACTGTCGGGGTTGGTGCCATTGGCTGTCTCCCAGTCATCGGGCATACCGTCGCCGTCGGTGTCCTGCTTCTTCACGCCGGCATAGACGCTCCACGTCGAGGGAGCACCATAAATGAGCGTCTCCTCATTGGAGATGAGCGCCCCCTTCTTTCCGTAAGACAGCACCTCGTCCACCATGTAGCAGTCGGCGGGATCGCGGTAGGGTAGGGAAGCACCCACAGTGGGCAGGTTGGTCTCGAGTAGCGTCCTTCCCGGATTGAGCGTCAGTTCCGGGTAGTCGTAGGGCGTGGCCTCGCGTGTGGCGGCGTTGTAGTCGGTTATCTCGAAGGGGTCGAATACACCGTTCATGTTATTGTCCTGCCAGTTGTCGTTGCCATAGCAGTGGAAGTCGGCGTTGCCGCCGGTGAACGCTGCACCGCCTTTGGCCGGCCCGTTGATGAAGATGTTTGACTGGATATTGACAGCCGACTTACCCTCGGAGTCGCCGCCCATGATATAGGCGCCGTTCGACCAGTTATACACCATGTTGTTGGCATACTGGTTGATGCCCTTAATCTTGAAGTTACGTGTAGAGTTGTCGCAGAGCAGGTTGCCGATTATCGACACGTAGTTGGTCTGCATCAGTCCGCCCGCCGAGTGGGTCAGCAGGCCCTGGCCCACGATGCTGTTCTGGAGCGTAATGTTCTGCGGCGTGGTGCCCTTGCCGTCGGGGTTGATGCTGAAGGTCTCGTCGAGTCCCCATGAGAAGGAGCAGTGGTCGAATATCATGTTGGCACCGTTGGCAATGCCGGCGGCATCCTTGCCGCTGCTGCCCTTGTGCCCCATTCGGAAGCGCATGTAGCGGACGATGATGTTATCAGCACCGCTGAACGACACGCCATCGCCATAGACGGTGATGCCCTCGCCGGGTGCCGTCTGTCCTGCCACGTAAAGGTTTTTAGCAAAGGTGATGCGCGACGAGATGTTGATGACGCCTGCCACATCAAACACGACGATGTGGTTGGGCTGGCTGACGGCGTCGCGCAGCGAACCAGTGCCCGAATCTTTGAGGTTGGTGACGTGGTAGACGGTGCCGCCTCGTCCGCCAGTGGCGAAGCGTCCCCAGCCCTGTGCGCCGGGGAAGGCCAGTTGCTGGGCACTCATGGTTATACTTGCCATCGCCAGAACGACGACGGCGAGAAGTCGGGATGTCAGTCTTGCTTGCATTTTAAGTAGTTTTGGTTAGTTTCTTGTTATTCCGTTTGCAAAAGTACGCAAAAAAACGTAACTTTGCAACCGCAATGGCAATTATTCTAATCGTTTTAGCATATTTCGCAGTTCTTTTCACCGTCGGCAGGCTTACCAGTCGGCGGTCAACGAACGAGGCGTTCTACCGTGCCGACCGCCGTTCGCCGTGGCCGATGGTGGCTTTCGGCATGGTGGGAGCCAGTATCTCGGGTGTCACCTTTGTCTCGGTGCCGGGTATGGTGCAGTCGTCGCAGATGACCTACCTGCAGGTCTGCTTAGGCTTCATTGTCGGCTACGTTGTCGTGGCCTTCGTGCTGTTGCCCCTCTACTACCGCCTTAACCTGACCACCATCTACACCTATCTCGGCCAGCGGTTGGGGCGGCAGTCCTACCTCTCGGGGGCGTGGTTCTTCCTGCTGTCGAAGATGACGGGCGCGGCCCTGAAGTTCTACGTTGTCTGCATGGTGCTGCAGGAGTTTGTCTTCGACGCTCTGGGTATTCCCTTCTGGACGGGCGTCGTTGGACTTGTGCTGCTCATCTGGCTTTACACCAATCGGGGCGGCATCAAGACGCTCGTCGTCACCGACACCGTGCAGACTGTCTGCCTGCTCACGGCGCTTCTCCTTATTATCTATAAGGTGACGGACGATCTCGGTCTGTCGTTGGGTTACGCCGTGCAGGCCGTGGCCGACAGCCCGATGAGCCGCGTCTTCGTGATGGACGACTGGGCGTCGCCCCGCAACTTCTGGAAGCAGTTCCTCAGTGGCGTGTTCATCGTAGTCGTCATGACGGGCCTTGACCAGGACATGATGCAGAAGAACCTGACGTGCAAGACGTTGCGCGAGGCGCAGAAGGACATGTGCAGCTATGGCGTGGCCTTCGTCCCCGTCAATCTGCTGTTCCTCTCGCTCGGCGTGCTGCTCACCATGCTCCCCGTTACTTCAGGTGCCACTGGTGACGCCCTCCTCCCCGCCTACGTCCACACCTTCCTCGTGGACGGAAACTTTATATCCGCCATCCCCGCCATCTTCGTGCTTGGCATCGTAGCCGCCTCCTTTTCTACCGCCGACTCTGCCCTGACGTCGATGACCACCAGCTTCTGTGTCGACGTGTGCCAACGACCTGCCGACGTGCAACTGCGGCGCCGTGTCCATCTGCTGATGTGCTTAGTCTTTGCATTGTTCATCATCCTGTTCCGCTATGTAAACAGTGCCTCGCTTATTGACGCCATCTACACGATGGTCGGCTATACCTATGGTCCGCTGCTTGGACTGTTCGTCTTCGGACTCCTCACCCGGCGCCGCGCAGCTGACCTTTTGGTTCCGTATATCTGTGTGGCCTCGCCTCTGCTTTGTCTTGCTATCGATGTCCTGGCACAGTCGCAGTGGAATTATCATTTCGGCTACGAACTTCTGATGCTTAACGGACTACTCACGTTCGTGGGCCTTTGGATTAGTTCGTACAATAAAATAATTTCTTGATTTCTTGTTTTTATTTCGCTATAAATGTTTCGTATTTGTTTCAAAAGAGCGTAAAAAGCACATGTTTTGGGTAAAAAAAGTTAAATTCAAGCCTTTTTGGCATCAAATAACATAAAACATGGTGGACTTTACCAATTATTTTCGTACATTTGCAAGCGAAAAGATTTTTAATGGTTAAGGTTTATGGTTGATTAATTTAGTTTTAAAGTAAAAGAAAGCCTCGCTGTGAAGCGGGGCTTTCTTGATTTTCCGATACGTCTAAAATGTTTTCAAGTATGATTCATCAGGTAGCGTTCTGCCTCGATAGCGGCCTGACAGCCGCTGCCTGCTGCTGAGATGGCCTGACGATAGACGGGGTCAGCACAGTCGCCGGCGACATAGATGCCGGGGAGCTTGGTGCGCGGTGTTCCGTCAATTTTCTTGAAGTAGCCGGTCTCGTCGGTGTCGAGCCACTCGCGGAAGATGTCGGTGTTGGGCTTGTGGCCGATGGCCAGGAAGAAACCATCGATCTGAATGTCGACCAACTCTTCGTCTGGCTCACCCTTGCGCTTGACCAGGTGGGCTCCTTCCACGCCGTTCTCGCCGAACAGGCCGAGTGTGTTGTGCTCGAAAAGGATTTCGATGTTCTCACGTTCCTGTACCCGCTGCTGCATGACCTTTGAGGCCCGGAGGAAGGGCTTGCGTACTATCATGTACACCTTCTTGGCAAGACCGCTCAGATAGAGGGCGTCTTCGCAGGCTGTGTCGCCGCCGCCAACTACGGCCACCGTCTTCTTGCGGTAGAAGAAACCGTCGCAGGTGGCGCAGGCCGACACACCCTGACCGTTGTACTTGCGCTCGTCGTCGAGCCCTAAGTACTTGGCCGAGGCACCGGTGGCAATGATGACGGTGTCGGCCTCAATCTCGGTGCCGTCGTCGGCGGTGCAGACGTAGGGAGCCTTCGAGAAGTCAACCTTCACGATCTCGCCGTCGCGGATGTCGGTTCCGAAGCGCTCGGCCTGCTCGCGCAGGTCCATCATCATCTGGTTGCCGTCGACGCCCTGCGGGTAGCCGGGGAAATTCTCTACCTCGGTGGTCTGCGTCAGCTGGCCGCCGGGCTGCATCCCGCAGTACTCAATGGGACTGAGATTGGCGCGGGAAGCGTAAATGGCAGCGGTATACCCTGCGGGCCCGCTGCCAATGATTAAGCATTTGGTATGTTGCATGTCACTCTTCACTCTTCACTTTTCACTTCAAAAGCTCCTCTATTTGCTTGGCGATGTTCTCAATCTTCTCTGTCGGTTCGAAGCGGGCAACCACCTGTCCCTTCTTGTTGATGAGGAACTTGGTGAAATTCCACTTGATGTCGGGCTTCTGCTGGTATTCGGGGTCGGCCTTAGACAGCATGTCGTCGAGGATGTGGGCGATGGGGTGCTCCATGTCCCAGCCGGCAAAGCCCTTCTCCTGCTGCAGGAACTTGTAGAGCGGGTCGGCATCGTCACCGTTTACCTTGATTTTCTTGAAGCGCGGGAAGTCGGTGCCGAAGGTCAGCTTGCAGAACTCGTGGATGCTCTCGTCGGTGCCGGGAGCCTGCTGTCCGAACTGGTTGCAGGGGAAGTCGAGAATCTCAAATCCCTCAGCGTGGTACTTCTTGTAGAGTGCCTCCAACTCGTCGTACTGCGGGGTGAAACCGCACTTGGTTGCCGTATTGACAATCAGCAGTACCTCGTTAGCATACTCTTTGAGCGACACGTCCTTGCCTTTCCTGTCCTTGACAGTAAAATCATAAACTGTTTTCATTGTTTTGTTTTTGTTATTGATGAACCTATTTGATTTCAACCGCAAATTTAGGCATTTTCCCCGTTACTGCCAAAGGTTTTACGGAAATTTCACAAAAAAAGAAGTGCGCCGGGGTATATGCAACTACCACGGACGCACTTCTTATGGTTTCTCTTCAGTGTGAAATATCTTATTTCTTCGCAGCCTTACCGTAGCGGCTCATGAACTTATCGACGCGACCGGCCGTGTCAACGAGCTTGCTCTTACCGGTATAGAACGGGTGAGAGGTGCTTGAGATTTCGACTTTTACCACTGGGTAAGTTTCACCTTCGAATTCTACTGTGTCGTTAGTCTTTGCCGTAGACTTCGTAAGGAACATATCGCCGTTGGACATGTCACGGAACACGACGGGGCGATAGTTTTCTGGATGAATTCCTTTTTTCATTTTAATTGTTTCTTATTTGTTAATGATAATTTCGGGCTGCAAAGGTACGACTTTTTTTTCATTCAGGCAATACTTTTCTCCTTTTTTTTTCTGGTTGGGTGATTTTTAGCCTGTAAATCAAAAAAAATGATAATTAAGCAGATAAAAAAATCATTTTTTCTTTGTCGGTTCTGAAATTTTTCTTAATTTTGCACGGGAATATGGGATTATTGTATTGTCGCGAGATAAGAATCTCATTAATAGTTATTTGGTATTATACCTTATATATAATAAGAATAAACATGTTTAATTATAAAATTTTTTAGTTCTAATGAAGAAGAAAATTGTAAATGCATTGCTCATGATGGCTGTTGTTGCACCATCAGTGGGTTCATTCATGTCCTGTAAGGACTACAATGAGGATCTTAACACAGAGCTGAGGAGCGAAATTGCCAAGGAAGCAAGTCTACGCCAGGCTCTGCAGACGCAGGTTGATAACCTGAAGGCAACTGTTGCAGCTATCAAGTCCTGCGAGTGTGACCTTTCAAAGTATCTGACAAAGGTCGAGGCAGAGAACACCTATCTGACTCAGGGGGCTATTCAGAGCTATCTGGATCAGGTTTCTGCCAACAAGGCTGCTATTGAGCAGTTGCAGGGTCTCGTTAACGGCATTAACGCCAAGTTGGGCGACCTGGGTGACAAGCCCATCGTTGACCAGATTAACGAGTTGAACACGACCATCATCAACGTGAAGGAGATTGCCGACGAGGCATTGAAGCTGGCTAAGGAAGGTGGTAAGTGCAATTGCGACTTCACAGAGATTAACGCCAAGATTGCCAATCTTGAGACGCTGGTCGCTGGTTGGGATGCCAAGTTGACTGAGGTTAACACGAAGGCTGCCAATGCTCTTGCTAAGGCTGAGACCAACGAGGCTTGGATCAACGCCAACAAGGAGACCATCGAGGCCCTGAAGCCGCTAGTGGGTCAGGACGTGCTTGGCCGTCTGCAGACCATCGAGAACAACTATATGAAGAAGGACGACATCACCAATCTGGTGAACGAGGCCAAGACTGCAGCTGGAGAAGCTAAGGAACTGGCTCAGAAAGCTATGGCCAAGGCTGAGGAGAACGCCCAGACTATCGGCCAGCTGCAGGAAACTGTTTCGAAGCTTGTCACCAAGGAAGAGTTCCAGGAGGAACTTCAGAAGGTGAACGACAGCCTCAGCGGACTGACTGCTGCCGTTGAAAAGCTCGATGCTGAGTTGGTGAAGGTTAAGGGTGACCTCACTTCGATGATTACTGGCATCATTGCCCAGTCGACTGAGAATCCTGTCCTTGGTTATATTAACACGCCGTTCGGCATCAACCAGTATCTGCTTGCTGCTTATTATGGACAGGCTGACAATGGCCTCGAGTTCCCTGCAAGAGACGGTAAGTTCTACCTGAACGCTTCCGATGTCGAGACTTGGACTCCGCGTAACCTTGAGGTAATGGGTCTTGCCAGCCTGAAGGATGTGAAAGGTTATCTCACGAAGGGTGACGAGCGCTTTGTGGCCGACAACGATGGTGACATCACTGGTAACGCCGGTACTGTCTTCGTAACCGTTAACCCCAGCAGCGTGAACTTCACAGGTCAGGTGCTTCAACTCGAGACAAGCTCACAGAAGGGATCTCCCATCTCGCTTTCTCCGCTGGAGCCCACAAACACTGAGCTGAAGTTTGGCTTCTACTGGAATACCCGTGGCGTTGAGAATGGTTTCTATGCAGCTAGGGCTACCCTCAGTCCCGATAGCATTGATGCCGCAAAGATGGTCATAGACTATAGTGGTATTAAGGATGCTGTGAAGAGTGCATTGAAGAACCGTACTAAGGAGAACATTGCTGAAGCTGCTCTCGAAATTCTGCAGGGTATCTCGAATGATGTTCCTGCATATGGCATGAAGGCTTCATGGACTGATAGCAATGAGGAAACTCATAGCATCTACTCTCAGTACAATCTCGCTACAATTGCTGTTAAGCCTCTGTCGTTCTCATTCATGAAGGACAAGACCTTCCACAGCGTACCAGGTTTTGGCAAGATCAGAAACCTCGTTTCGAATGTCATCAAGCAGGTGAAGGTTAAGCTCCCCGACTTTAAGAAATATAAGATTAAGTTCCAGAGCATTATCGTCGGCGAAGACATCACTACCGATGCTGAAGGTAGAATCCTGACTCCCGTCAAGGCAATTGTCGAAGCAGATGGTAAGACTGTTGAGGTTGTTATGGATGGCGTGTACGCCGATGACACCGAGACCCTCACTCAACTGGTTAACGAGATTAACCAGCGCTGGGGCGCAGGAAGCGACGTGGACAAGAAGCTGGCTGACCTCTTCAACGAGATTGAGGAAACCAACAACTTCCAGACCTACATTGACGACACTAAGGCTGATCTCTACCAGCTTGCCGAGGGTTATATCAACAAGGTCGAGAAGACCATCCTGAAGTTCATGAACAATGTTCATCGCACGCTCTATATCACCATGCTTGCCCAGCAGAACAATAAGATGGCTATGCTGAGTAACAGTCTGGCTAATCCCACAAAGGCTGAGGGCGCTGAGATGACCCTGATTCCGACAACTTACACCCTCCAGTACTTTGCTCCTGCCTATAAGAAGTTCGTGGCCGTGACCAACGTTTATGATGCTGCAACTGGTGCGGAGCTCGACCTGGGCGAGGCTCAGTCGCTGGCAGCTGCTGCTAACGGTGGCGAGAATATGTTCAAGGTTGTTGACGGTCAGAAGAACTGCAAGTTCCAGGGTGAGGCTGGCAAGGTTTATGAGCTTACCTATACTGCTGTTGACTTCCTCGGTGTTGTGATGATTAAGAAGTTCTATGTTGAATTCTAAAAAAGTGTAGATAAAATGAATATGAAGAAGACAATATTGTCAAGTCTGATGGTCCTGGGCGTGCTTTCTGCATCTGCCCAGGAGCCAAAGGGCACGACTGAATATGTTTTCAATCCGCACATGTATATCCAGCTGCAGCCGGTAGGTGCACAGTATACGTTGGGCGAGATTGATTTCAAGGATCTTATTTCCTATAATGTACAGGCTGCCCTGGGCTACAACTTTTCACCGGCAATCGGTGCCCGTCTGTCTGTGAACGCCTGGCAGAGCACTGCAGGTATCAGCAACAAGGACTTCGGTGCAGGCAATTTCTATGAGAGCTGGAAGTGGAAGTATGTTGCTCCCTCTCTTGATCTGACCTTCAATCTGTCGAACATGCTTGGCGGCTTCAATCCCAACCGTGTGTTCACGCTGGGTGCCTTCGTTGGCGTCGGTGCCAACATTGGCTTCAGCAACGACGATGCCGCAAAGGTTAAGAACAACTACATCGCTGCTTGTGGCGGCTATCTCCCTGCTGCCGACCGCGACCAGAACATGGAGTACGTCTGGGACGGTACGAAGGTTCGTGTGGCTGGCCGTGGCGGTTTGACCGGCGACTTCCGCATCAACGACAAGATTTCTGTAGGTCTTGAAGTGAATGCCAACGTCCTGAGCGACCGCTACAACTCCAAGAAGGCTGAGAATGCCGACTGGTATTTCAATGCCCTTGCTGGCCTGAAGATTAACCTTGGTCCTACCCACAGCACGCGTTTCATCCCGGCTCCCGAGCCTGAGATTCGCTATGTCGAGAAGATTGTCGAGAAGCGTGTAGAGGTGCCCGTTGCTCCTGAGGTGAAGGCTGAGAAGATTGAGCCTATCCGCCGCGACGTGTTCTTCACCATCAACTCGTTCAAGATTGTTCCTGCTGAGGAGCAGAAGGTCAAGGACATCGTTGAGTACATGAACAAGTATCCCACTGCCAAGGTCATCGTTACTGGTTATGCTGATGCCGGTACGGGTAACGACAGAATTAACGACCGTCTGGCCGCCCAGCGTGCCGACGCTGTTGTCAAGGCCCTGAAGACCACCTACGGTATTCCCGAGAGCCGTATCTCTTACGACTCTAAGGGTGCTCGTGTACAGCCGTTCGCTGAGAACGACAAGAACCGTGTTTCTATCTGTATTGCAGAGTAAGAAGGAATAATCCAATAACGGCTGACCTTGCTTCTATGTCGCTCGTTTGTTACATAGTAGTAAGGTCAGTTTTTGGTTTAAAGTATGAAGAGAATTAAACTGCTGCTCACGTCTATCGTTTGTGCCGTCTCTGCCTATGCCCAGCTAAGTGGCGACGGTTTCTACCGCGTGCAGAACGAAAAAACCAAACGTTTCATCACCGTAGTCGATAATCGTGGCAGCGTCAATGTCCAGACAACTGATGCCGACCTGAATGCTTTGCGTACCGTTGAGGGCTTTGAGCGCGTCGTATCTGACCCTGCTTCCGTCGTCTATATCAAGAAGATGGCTAAAGGCTATGATCTCCAGAGTCAGGGCATGGATACATATGCAATGATAAATCGCGAGCTGATGATCTTCGACTGGGAGGACGGCACCTACTCTGCCTACGCCACCGAGAGCGGCATGACGAAATATCTCTGCGACGTCATTCCCAATTGGATGATGACTCCCGAGGAGAAAATCTATGGCTCGGTGTGTACGAATTCTCCCGATTCGAAGTATTGGTATATCAACCCCGTCAAGAATGCCGATGGCAGTTATTTCGGAATCACCCCTGACATTGTAGTCGGCGACAGTTTCTACAAGTCTTTCTATGTATCGTTTGCGTTCTCGTTCGCATCGTCTGGCATGAAGGCTTACTACGTGACGAAGGTCGATGCGGCTAACGGTTGTGCCGTTGTGAAAGAGGTCACTGGGACGATGGCACCGGGAACACCACTTATCGTGAAGTGCTCGTCGGCCCAGCCCGCCAACAACAAGTTGAACCTGCTGAACCTCAATGGCAGCGGCCCTGCTGACAATCTGTTGAAAGGGCAGTATTTCTGCAATCCCGACGCCGGTAAGCACACCAATGTCCTGGCCTATAATGCCACGACCATGCGTGTTTTAGGCAAGGCAGCCGATGGCTCTTTAGCTTTTGTCCGCCAGCCCAGCTTGAAGTACATACCCGCAAATACGGCCTACCTGACCGTAGCCTCCGGCACGCCTGAGACGCTCAAGGTGCTGACCGAGGCCGAGTACAGCCAGATGCAGGCCGAAGCCGTGACCATCACCGCCAACAGCTATACTCGCGTTTACGGCGAGGCCAATCCCGCGTTTGAGTTTACGACGGAGGGGGGAGCGCTGAAGGGCGAGCCGGTTCTGTCGTGTGCGGCAACCGCCACGTCGCCCGTCGGTAAGTATCCCATCAAGGTGGCTAAAGGCTCGGTCACCAACGGCTTCACCACGCTGGCCGACGGCGTGCTCACCATCACCCCTGCCGAGCTGACCGTCACCGTGGCCGATGCTGTCAGGGACGAGGGCGAGGAAAACCCGCCGTTCGTGCTCTATTACGTGGGCTTCAAGAATGGAGAGACCGAGTCTGTACTGAAGGTTAAACCCACGGCTACTACTACCGCCACCAAGGACAGTCCTGCCGGCGAATACGATATCACTGTTAGCGGTGGCTTTGCCGACAACTATGTGTTCAGCTATGTCGGTGGAAAACTGACTGTTAACATTGTCTCAGGCTTGCATGGCGTTAAGGCAGCCGACGGCACAATAGCCGTTTACGACGTCTTCGGCAAGCGTGTGCTGTCCGACGCCCGTTCCATCGGTCTCCTCCGAAAGGGCGTCTACATCGTAAATGGCCGCAAGGTCGTCGTGAAATAAAGCAATGAGGGTGTGCCTGGCACACCCTCATTGCTTTTGAACTTGTTTTTTTGACTGATATCAGCGACAATCACTCCTTTATCCCCCATTTCCTGCACTGACCACTGATTGTCAATAGGTTATGAGTCTCTGAGTCCCCATTTTCCTGCACTTATACTGGCACTTGTTCCTGCACCGCACCTTTTGCGGCAAGGCGCGGTATAAAACATTTTCAAAATTCCAGTCAGCATTTTTGTCAAGCCGTGAAAATCGGATTTTCCTGGCAGGAAAAACTGATTTTCATGGCGCGAAACAACTGAAAAGCAGGAGGTTTCAGTGCAGGACTTGGTGCAGGTTTCAGTGCAGGAGCGAGAGACCGACATGCCGCGTAACACGCTGGCAGTCAGTGGTCAGTGTAGGAAGTGCAGGATTTTTCAGGCGTTCAGGCAGGGAGCGTAGCGCGACGGTTCTTTCCGGATTTCCGGTTTAGAACAGCTTCCGTGTCAGCCTGACGTTCAATACGGGGAAGACCTTTAGCGCTCCAATAAATCTGACGTCGCTTCCTACGCCGCCGGGAATGTCCTCAACGTCGTGAGTCAAGTCGGTGCCGTCGTGGGTGACAATCCGCGGCGTGCCGCCCCAGAACATGGCGCCGCAGTCGAA
>CAMHHO010000047.1:0-23784 GCA_946184965.1 uncultured Prevotellaceae bacterium
GAGATGCGGTCGCAGTATTCGGCCTCGTCCATGTAGTGGGTGGTCACGAAGACGGTGATGCCGCGACGGGCGGCGTCGTAGATCAGCTCCCAGAACTGGCGGCGCGTGGCGGGGTCGACGCCGCCCGTGGGCTCGTCGAGGAACACCACGCCGGGCTCGTGGAAGATAGATACCGAGAAGGCCAGCTTCTGCTTCCAGCCAAGGGGTAGGGAGCCAACCAGGTCGTCCTTGTGCTCCTCGAACTTCAACTGGCGCAGCACCTCATCCGTCTTCCTCTTTATATCTTCCTTCTTCATGCCGTAGATGCCGGCAAAGAGGCGGATGTTCTCGGCGACGGTCAGGTCTTCGTAGAGCGAGAATCGCTGACTCATATAGCCGATGTGGCGCTTGATCTGTTCGTATTCCGTACGTATGTCGTAGCCGCAGACGCGGCCAGTACCGCTTGTCGGCTGGTTCAGGCCCGTCAGCATGTGCATGGCCGTGGTCTTGCCAGCACCGTTGGCTCCAAGGAAGCCGAAGATCTCGCCCTTCTTCACCGTAAACGAGATGTCGTCGACGGCACGGAAGTCGCCAAAAGCCTTCACCAAGTGCTCCACCTCAATGACCGGTTCTGTCTGTTGCTGTATCACAGCAACCGCCTCTATGCCCGGTGGATTGAAGACATCCTGAAAACGCTCAAGGATAGCCTCCGGCGTGTCAATGCCCCTGACTTTCCCTTGGTCGAGAAACGCCACGCACTGGCAGCAGCGCACCTCGTCGAGATAAGGCGTAGAGGCCACGATGGTGATGCCCCGCTCCTTCAGCATCAGCAGCATCTCCCACAGTTCCTTGCGGCTGACGGGGTCAACGCCCGTCGTCGGCTCGTCGAGGAAGAGCACGCTGGGCTGATGAACCAGCGCACAACTCAGCGCCAGCTTCTGCTTCATGCCGCCCGAGAGTGCACCGGCCCGCCGGTTCTTAAACCGTTCTATCTGTGAGTAGATGGCCTTGATGGAGTCGTAGCCTTCCTCAACGGTGGTGCCAAAGAGCGTGGCAAAGAAGGTCAGGTTTTCCTCAATGGTCAGGTCCTGATAGAGCGAGAACTTGCCAGGCATGTAGCCCACCCGGCAGCGCACTTCACGCATCTGCCTGACCACGTCGAAGCCGTCTACCGTCGCCGTGCCACTGTCGGGCAACAGCAGCGAACAGAGGATGCGGAACATCGACGTCTTGCCAGCGCCGTCAGGACCGATGAGACCGAAGACCTCGCCTTTGCCGACGGTGAACGACACGTCGTCGAGTGCCTTGACAGCACCATACGACTTGCTGACGTTTTCTACTTCAATGGCGTTCATAGCTTTACTTCGCCGTACATTCCAATCTTGACGTATCCGTCGTTTCTGACTGCCACCTTGATGGCATACACCAGGTCGGCACGCTCGTCGTCGGTGAGAATAGTCTTGGGCGTGAACTCCGACCGCGAGGAAATCCACGTGACGGTGCCCTGGTACTCCTTCTTCTGACCGTCGCCATAGTCGGCAAACACCTTCACCTGCTGGCCAAGCTTGATGTTCTGCAGTTGGGCCGAGGTGACGTAGGCACGCAGGTACATATCCTCCGTGTCGCCAATCTTAAGCAGGGGCTTGCCTGTGCTCACAAACTCGCCGCGCTCCACGTATTTCTCGAGTACGGTGCCTTTGGCGGGCGTCAGGATGTGGCATTTGCGCAACTGGTCGCGCAGCTGACTTACCTGAATATCGGCAGCGGCCGTCTGCTTGTCCAGGGCACGGGTGCTCGTACTGAGCGATGAAATCTGTGCATCCAGTTGCTTTTGCAGCACTTTTACCTGACTGATGGCGTCGTCGAGCATTTTCGATGGAGCGGCCCCGTCGGCAACGAGTTCTTGATATCGCTGTTGCTCCTGTTGCGCCTTGGCCAACTGCTGGCGCGTGGCGGCAATCTGGCGCGCCATATCCGGCTTCTGACTCTGATATACCTCCTTGGTGGCATTGAGTTGCTGAATCTTCAGCCAGATCTGCGTGGTGTCAATAAGTCCTACTTCCGCATTTGCCTCAACGTTGTCGCCCTCGTTGACGCTGAACGTCAGCAGTGTGCCGCTCTGTTCGGCAAATACCGTAGTCTCAGTAGCCTCGAACGTGCCCGTGGCGTCATACTCCTTCTCGCTGTTTCCGCAAGCGGCCATCATTAGTGTCACGCCTGCAAATACATATATCTTTCGCATAACCTTAATTGTTTGTCGTGTATTTGTTGTCGTATATTTCCTTGAGCATCTCAATCTCGTGCATCGACTGCTGCACGCGGGCTGCATTTTCTTGGTTGATTTCGCGCACCAGGTCGTTAACGTCGATGATGCCGTGCGATAGTTTTGACTCGGCAGCCTTGCGAACTTTCGAGCGCAGCGAGATAATCTCCTCGTCGTCGGCCATCAGTTTCTTGTAGCGCGCGATGTTCTCATTCTGCTGAATCTGTTCGAGGTTATTGTTAAAGAGGAATACCTCGCGGTTCGACTCTGCCACGTCGCGTTGCAGCTGTAACTTAGCCTTGTCGTTCTTGCGGGTGTAGAGAGCCCCGATGTTCCACGTCAGTCGGGCCCCGATGATGCCGTTCAGGCTCCAGTCGTGCCGCATCATGTCTTCGAACATGTTCAGTCCCGGATAGCCGTAATAGCCCTGCGCAAACACGCCTAACCGCGGCATCAGTGCCGCATCGAGCGCCTTCTCCTGAGCGTTGAAGAGACCTATCTGTGCATCAATCGCCCTCAGTTCCGGCCGATTACACAATAGGGTCGGTTCCGCTGTGTAGTTTTCTGGCTTCTGAACCGCCTTTATCTCGATGCCGCAGAATGTCGATAGCATCCTCTGCAGCATCTGTTTTTGCGACTCAAGGTTGGTGGCCTGCTGGACGACGTTCAGCCGTTCTGCCTTGACGTTCTGAAGGTCGCTCTCGGCAGCAGTGCCGCCCTTCACCATCGAGGCCAGTTTCCGTTCATTGCCTGCCAACAGTTCCTGCAAGTCGCGGTTCAGCTGTATCTGCTTGTCGAGCAGCAGCAGTGCGAAGTACATCTCGTTCACGCGCTTGCGTACATGATAGAGGTTTGCCTCTGTCTGTGCCGCCTGTACCCTGCCTTGCTCACGTGCAATCGCCTTGGACTGCCTGATGGCTCCCCCGTCAAAGATGGTCTGGCTCACGTCGATGCCTACTCGGTATTGGTCTTTCTTCAGCCCTTTCATGTCGATGCCCATCTGCTGGTAAAGGCCCTGAATTTGGTTTGGGAAGCCGGCAACGTCACTCTGATAGGTAGCCTGTGCCGATGCTGAGATCTGTGGCAGCCACCCCTTCTGGATGTTCTCCACCGTCAGTTCCGTCGTCTGCTCTGTCAGTCTGTACTGCCTTATCAGCGGATAGTTCCGCTCTGCCGCTTGCTGGCATTCTTCCAGCGTTTGCGCTGTAGCCACCATCGGCAGCATCATCAAGCATAAAAAATACTTCTTCATTTGGTCTGTTTCTAATACTGCCGCAAAGGTACGGCGTTTTTCCCAAAGAATTGTTATCCTTCAGCACAGAAAGATGTTCTTTTTGTTCGATTTGTGCAAAAAGAGATTGTTGTTTCGGGGAAAAAGATTATCTTTGCAAACAAAAAGGACGGAATATGAACAAACAGCCACAACTGATGGACATGTCGCGTATGCGAGACATCCTCACGCCTCATCTTGCGCTGATTAGCGAGAATGTAGTCTTTAACGGCGAAGTCGGCATGGTTCACGGCGACCACACCGTGTTCAGTCTGCTGATGCGCCAGAAGCCGCCGTTCACCATCAACGACCACCGCTTCGGCATCATCTTAAGTGGCGAGGCCCACATCAACTTTAACCTGCAAGACCGTCACGTCACAGCCGGCACTTTGGTCTATATCGGGCCAGGCACCATCATCAACCCCATCCGCCTTTCCGATGACCTCCGTATCTATGGCATGGCTCTCTTCGCCGATTTCCCCATGCCCTTCGCACAGGGACAGATGCCGCCGGCCTTCAACGGTCAGGTGCGCGACTTTCAGCTTTCCGTCAGCGAGGGCGACATCAGCACAGCCCGTCACATTCTCAACACCATCTGGCATGTCGTGCATGGTGAAAGCTATGACCGTCCCGTCGTCACCGCACTCGTGGCAGCGCTGATGCACCACTACGACCACCTCTTCCGCCAGCAGACCGACATTCAGGCCGCCACCCGTTCGCGTGAGCAGACCATCTTCGACCGCTTCATCCAGCTTGTCAACCAGCACTGCCGCCAGCAGCACCAGATTGGTTACTATGCCGACCGCCTTTGTCTTACCGAACGGTATCTCGGCACCGTCATCCGCCAGACCAGCGGTACTACTGCCAAAGACTGGATAGACCGTGCCCTCATCACGCAGGCAAAAGTGCTTCTACGCCACTCAGACAAGTCTGTCATGCAAATTTCGGAGGATCTCGATTTCCCCAACCCATCGTTCTTCTCCAAATACTTTAAACGGCTGACGGGAATGACACCGGGAGAGTACAAGAAAGGCGTATAGCAAAAAAGTCCGCTGCAACTCTCACGAGCTGCAGCGGAACAAGCCTATGTTTAACTAAAAATCCTTTTCTCTAAAAGAAATTTTCAGCCCACAAGGGCTAAAAATTTGAAAGTTTAAAAGGGAGCTTCACAGCGACCTCCTGTTATCCTACAGTTGAAAACTTTCTTTTACCAATAACTAAAAACCTAAAACTATAAATATTACTACTAACCTAAAACAATCTATTAACTATTTTCTTTTGACGATGCAAAGGTACGGCGATTTTTCGGATTACGCAATACTTTTGGCGCTGAAAATGTAGAAAAATGCGCTGTTCTTGACGTAAATCAACCATTTGTGCGCGCGAACAGCAAATAATTCGCTTTGCGCTGCTTTCCTTTCACTTCTTTTTTGTACCTTTGCGCCAGAATAACTATTAAAGATGTATATAATATGAAGAAGTTACTGATTGTTGTGATCCTGCTGCTCGTAGCAGTATTAATGGCATTGACTGTGCCCGACAAGCAGGCCCACAAGGAGGCCATGATGAAGGCTGTGGACGAATATGTGGCAGAAGAGGCCGAGAGCCGTTTCGGCGATAACGTGCTGACTAATCTCGGCAAGAGTGTCGCCGTGAAGACCATCGAGCTGGCTCTGAACTCGAAGTTAGAGGTACATAATTATGTGCTGTTGAACACGACATCGGTTCACCTGAAGGGTAAGGATCAGCTGCTGTCGGTGGGAATGTTCGGCCATGTCTTTACCTTCGACAAGGAGATGCTCCGCGAGAAGTTGGAGGAGTCGCTGAAGGCCAAGGAGGAGGCAGCCTCTGAGAAAGAGGCAGCCAAAGAGAACGAGCGCGAGCTGAAACGTTTGGCCAAGGAACAGAAAAAGCGCGAGAAGGAACTGGCCAAGGAACAGAAGCGTCGCGAAAAGGAGGCTGCAAAGGAGCAGAAGCGCCGCGAGAAGGAAGCCAAGCAGCGTGCCAAGGAAGCTGAGAAAGAGGCAAAACGGCGTGAGAATGAAGGTTAAGGTTTATCGATAACCGATAACCATTAACGATTATTTCCCGTGAGAGTTCTGATTGTCAATACGAGCGAGTGCAAGGGTGGGGCGGCCATTGCTGCCCATAGGCTGACCGAGGCACTGATCAACAACGGCGTCAAAGCCAAGATGTTGGTGATGGAGAAGCAGACGGATGCCCTGTATGTTGCCGATCATCACCGTTGGGTCAGGGATGAGCTGAACTTCGTCTGGGAGCGTTTCGTTATTTGGGTAAACAATCTGTTTAGCCGCCGTAATCTGTGGAAGGTCTCCATTGCCAACACAGGCACCGATATCACCACGACACGGGAGTTTCAGGAGGCCGACATCATTCATCTGCATTGGATCAATCAGGGATTTCTCTCACTGAAATCCCTTCGAAGAATATTCGCATCGGGGAAGCCCGTGGTATGGACGATGCACGATATGTGGGAGATGACGGCCATTTGCCACCACGCCTACGAGTGTGACCATTACCAAAAGGTCTGCTCCTATTGCAGCTTGCTGAGGTTTCCCAGTGCTCATGACCTCTCTTCAAGAGTTTATAAGCGCAAGAAGATGCTGTATGAGCATGCCAATGTGCGGTTCGTTGCCGTTAGCAAATGGTTGGCAGAGTGTGCCCGAAAGAGTACACTGATAGGCGACAAGCCAGTGAGCGTTATTCCTAACTCCATCTCGCTGTCGCATTTCCCGATGATTAACCGTGCCGATGCCCGTTCCATACTCCATTTGAAAGGCCGTTACCTGATTGCCTTTGGAGCCGCTCGCATCGACGATGACATCAAGGGTTTCTCCTATTTGGTAGAGGCTCTGAAGTTGTTGACCGATCAGGGAAAGGTCAGCCGCGACGATATTCACCTGCTGCTTTTCGGAGGAATTAAGAACGAGGAGGCACTGGGACGGGTTCCTGTAGCTCATACTTACTATGGATATGTCAACGACTCGCATAAGATGTCGCTAATCTATTCGGCCTCTAATGCTGTTGTGTCGTCTTCACTTTACGAGACCTTCGGTCAGACACTAATTGAGGCACAGGCCTGTGGCGCTACCCCCGTGGCCTTTGGCGGAAGCGGTCAGGAAGACATCATTGCCCATAAGGTGAATGGCTATCTGGCAGAGCGGTTGTCAGCCGAGAGTCTCGCCGATGGTATATACTGGGCACTCACGGCAAATCTGGAGCGGTCGGTACTGCGGAACAACGTGCTGGCTCACTACACGGAAAGCATCGTGACCCTGAAGTACACCGAAGTCTATAACGAGGCCATAGCCCAGAAAAGATAACGAACTATGATACGTTTCACGGTTGTCACCATCACCTATAACGCCGAGGCTGTGCTGCAGCGGACGCTCGACAGCGTGCTGCGTCAGACCTACGAGGAGGTGGAGCACCTGATTATCGACGGGGCTTCGACCGACGGGACGCTGGCAATGGCCGAGGCATACAAGCGGCAGTCGGACAGTTCGGAAAGCAACCAGCACCACGTCATCATCGCCTCGGAGCCCGACCAGGGCATCTACGACGCGATGAACAAGGGACTGACGCAGGCTTCGGGCGACTATATCGTCTATATGAACGCGGGCGACACGTTTGCTCAGGACGACACCCTGGAGGAAGTGGTACGTCGATGCCGGTTGGGCGAGCTGCCTACTGACGAGCTGCCCGGCGTGCTCTACGGCAATACCAACATTGTCGACGGCGATGGCCGCTTCCTTCGTCCGCGCCGCCTGCAGCCGCCCGAGCGGCTCACATGGCGCTCGTTCCGCCAGGGCATGCTCGTCTGCCACCAGGCCTTCTACGCCCGCACCGACATTGCCAAGAACCTGCAGTTCGACACCCGTTACCGCTTCTCGGCCGATGTCGACTGGTGCATTCGCGTGATGCGCGAGGCCGAGCGCATGTCGCTGCCCTTATATAATATAGGTATAGTCGTGGCCAACTATCTGGAAGAGGGAGCCACCACAAAAAACCACAAGGCATCGCTGCGTGAGCGATACCTTGTGATGCAGCGCCATTATGGCGTCGTACAGACTTTCTTGCTGCACTGCTGGTTCGTGGTGAGAGCTATCCTTTAACGGATTATCAGTTTCTTGTTGTTGCGGATATATATTCCAGGCTTCAGGTGCTTCATCCGTCGGCCGTCGAGGGAGTAGACAGCCGCATCGCCATTGTCGGGTGTGATGGCACGGATGCCTGTGGTAACGTTGGCCTTCAGACCGTCCTGGTTGTAGTAGCCGCCCTTTACAAACTTCAGGTCGGCAGTCTGGTTTCCACCACCGCTGAAGATGATATTGTCGGGGGGCGTAGTCTTGGCGGATATCCATTTAAACACCTTGTTGCCATTATTGGCCGTACCAATCAGTGTGGCGGCAACACCAGGCCAGCTGGTGCCCACATAATTCTTTCCGTCGCCACCATTCATCCATGCCCAGGTGTAAATCTGACTTCCCCATGTGACTGGAGCCTCGAAGAAGGCACAGATCTCGCCTTCGCCGACTGAGCAGAACGATGGAACACCGCTGAATTCGCCTTCCTGTTGCTCCTCGTCTTCTTTCAGTTCTGGCAGGGTAATGGCGTTTGGTTCAATGCCACTGACATAATAGACATAGTGATAACCGCTGATAACCTTCTTCCACACGTCACTGGAAGGTGTATAGCTATCGGCCTTGCTTCCCACCACACAGAGCAGCTTCTTATCGCCGCTGCCAACCACCTGGACAGCATAGTAATCCTTATTGGTGGCCATGGGGATTGGTCGGCTCATATTGGTGATGCCAACGGCTTTGCGAACAGCTACCATATTGGCAATTTCCTGCTTATATGACTTCCAGTGTTTCAAGAATACGCAGGGCGTACCAGGCATGGCCAGCAGATAGGCGTTGGCAGCCAGCGTGTCCTTACGGATTGGATCCTGCTGGTTTGATGCAGAGCGATACTCCGTATCGTGGTTCTCGACGAAGGTCACGGCATACTGACGATAGCTGCCATTGTTGAAACTGCTGCTTACCAATGGCCAGTTTCCTTCGTTCTGTGCAGCTAGTTTGCTCCAGTCTCCATTGTTGATGGCATTGCGCACGGTATAGCGGAACTGGAAGTCGAAGGCGGCCGAAGTCTTGCCCGTTCCGTCAATCCAGTTCTTGATGGTGTTCGAACTGTCCCAGCATTCGCCGACGGAGAACTGTGGCTTGCAGTCTTCATTATAAAGCTTGGTATAGGAGGCGGCATAGCCCTTCACCATGTCGTAGCGGAAGCCCGCATAGCCCAGGTCCTCCAACAACATGTGCAGATAAGCCTTCACGCTTTTCTGCAAGTTCTCGCTCTTGTGGTCGAGGTCGCGCATGCCGTCCCAGCCTTCGCCGGTATCCTTGTTCGGTCCCACCTTCTGACCATTCTTGGCGGCCTCATCGTTGGAGCAGATGTCGTTGTAGGTGAGCTGATAGGTCACGCCCTTATAGGTCTCAGCGGGAAAGTCCGTCCATGTGGATACGTTCCTACGGTGGTTAATCACCACGTCGGCAATGGCGCCAATGCCCTTCGCCTTGAAGGTACTGATCAGCGACCGCAGTTCTGCCTCCGTGCCGAACGAACTGTTGTAATGGCCAGGAAACCAATAGAGATCGTCGTAACCCATTGACTGCCCGCCACAGTCGCCACTCTGTGGGAGCCAGACGAGATCGAATGTCGTGGAGAGGTTGTCGACCTGCTTTTCAAGTCTTACCCATTGGGCATCGGCATAACCGTCCCAGTAGAATCCTTGCAGCATGACGCCGCCATAGTTCTCGGGCCACCCCTGTGCCATCGCAGCCAGGGCTGCGAAGCAGAAAACCATTGTGGAGTATAATCTTCTCATATGCTTGTTAAGTTTTTCTGATTATTGTATTGTCAGGTGCAAAGTTACGAAAAAAAGGTACACGCCGGTGAGGAGCGCGTACCTAATTATATTATTAGTGTTGTGCAATCGTTTGCAGAAAGCGCTCCGCTTCCTTATTTACCTATATAGTTGTTAATCACAGGAATTATCCTACACTACCGACACTTCCTACACCTGTCTTATTTTTTTAGGTGTAGGAAGTGTAGGGAGTGTGGGATAAAAAGTGCGAATGACAACTATAATAGCAAAAATGGCCGGTTTCATCGGCAAAATAGTGCCTTGCCTCGCCCTTCGGAGGCTGGAACCGACACCTGAACCGACACTTTGGCAAAAGGCGGCGGGTTACGGGCAAAAGGCGGCGGGTTACGGGCAAAAGGCGCCGGGTTTTGGGCAAAAGGCGCCGGGTTTTGGACAAAAGGCGCCGGGTTTCTGACTCTGTGTTATCTTATCGCCTGCATACCTCAGGCTCCTGCTGTCCAGTCAGGCGATAGACGTTGCCATTGCGGACGATGACGAGACGACGGTCGGGGCCGATGCGCTTCACGGGCTCGCCGTGGACGGCAGGCGGTGACGACGGCGTCGCGATGCCGGTAGCCGGGACGCTGGTCCGCTCGTAGGGCCCCAGGTCGCGGGCGGTGCCCGTCAGGGTGCGCCCGAGGAACGGGAAGTCGGCCAGCAGAGCTGCCGGCACGTCGTAGTCGGCACTGCCGGCATCCACAAGCTTGCTGTCGGCAGTCAGGCGGCCGAAGCGGCGGGGCAGCGAACCGTCGATGGCGCGTGGCTTCAGGGCTTCGTCCTCGTCGAGTGTCACGAAGTCGTCGCGGCCAATGCCCGTGACGAGGTGGTTGGTCCAGCCGTTCTTCGACATCGGCGTGCTGATGGCGTTGTAGTCGTCGGTGCCGACGCAGATTTCCTGCCTCCCTAAGCAGACGTTGTTGTAGAACCGCGTGTTGGCCTGCGAGCCGCCCGACTCGAACATATAGTCGTAGCCGTTGTCGAAGGCCAGACAGCCCACGAGCACGTGGCCGTCCTTGTGGCTGTTGCAGTCGAAGCCCTTCACCGAGCCGCTCCTGTTGCAGCCGAAGGCGATGCAGTTGTAGGCGTAGTGTATGCCCGCCGACGAGCCGCCTGTGCCGTTGCCGCCCAGCTTGATGCCGTTGCCGTTGCCCGAGAACGACATGTTGCCGCTTTTCTTGATGAAGTCCTTCACCCAGAGGTGGTCCTCAGGCTTGCCCGACTCCCATGCCCAGCACTCGGCCAGCACCACGTCGTAGTCGGTCTCGTAGAGGTCCCAGGCGTCGTCGGAGTTGCGCCAGGCGCGGCAGCGTATGAAGCGGTTGCCGCGGCCGTTGTGCATCTTGCAGGCAAAGCCGTCGGCGTCGGAGCCGTAGTTGGCGTCGTAGTCGCAGTTGTGGTGCGAGTCGCAGTCGATGATGTCGTTGTAGGCGCAGTAGGTGCCGTCGTTCTTGCTCAGGCCGGGGAAGGTGTCGCTGAACTTATGGCCGAAGCCCAGTTGCAGGCCGGTGTCGAGGTTGTATGAGAACTGGCAGCGCTCAATGCGGTTGTAGGAGCCTTCGAGCTTGATGCCGTTGTCGGCAGCGTGGGTGATGTGCAGTCCGAAGAGCCACCAGTGGTTGCCGGTGAGCAGGATGCCGCGCTCGCCGACGCGCTCGGCCGTCAGTCCGTCGCGGAAGTCGAAGACGGGCTGCTCGCCGTCGTAGCAGCGTATGACGATGGGCGCCTCGGCCGTGCCGCTGCTCTTGATGCGGACGGTGAACTTGCCGTCGGCCTGTTGCTTCTGTACGTAGGTACCGCCCCGGCAGACGATGTGCGTGCCGGGCTTGGCGGCATCGACGGCTCGCTGCAGGCCGGCCCAGGGCCGATTGATGGTGCCGTCGCCCGTCAGGTCGTCGCCGTCGGGCGCTATATAGATGGTGTTCAGGGCCGTGGGGAAGGGCTTGGTGGGCACCCACGTGCCCTCGGTGACGTAGGTGGGGTCGTCGGGCTCGGTGACGGGTGCCGTACTGGCAGCGTTCAGCGTAATGGTGACGTCGTCAACATAGATGGTGCTGCTCTTGCAGGTGAGGCGTATGAGCACCTGTGTGTCCTCCTCGCGGGAGTCGCACTTGAAGCTGCTCGTGCCGTAGGGCGTCGACGACGCGACGGTGGCCGTGCCCAGCGTGGTCCAGGTGGCGCCGTTGTCGGTTGACTTTTCGGCCACGAGCTGCTTGCCGTTGCCCGATGCGCGGTGGCTGAACGTGATGCGGCCGGGCTGGCAGAGTGGGGGCGTGACGAGGTAGCCGTCGGTGCTCATGGCGGCCCGCAGGCTGTTGTTGTCTTTCTTGCCGGCCACGCCTTTCACCCGCCAGTTGCCTGATGCCAGCGTTGCGGTGGTCTCAGTAGCCGGTGCTGACGTGGGCAGTCCGGTCTCGAAATGCTCCGTCAGCTTGTCGTCGGCAGTGGCGGTGAGAGCCATTAATGTCAGCATGCAGACGGCGATGAGGTGTGTCAGTAGTTCTTTCTTAGTCATAGTAGTTTGCTTTTCTTCTTAATATTAACAGACGGGCCACTCGCTTCAGAGTAGCCCGTCTGCAGTTAGGGTTGTTTCAGATTATTCTACGGTGCAGTAGATGTTGTCTGAAGTCTTGCGGGTGGGGTAGAGCTTGATGGTCGTACCCACAGCCGAGATGTTGGAGCCGTTGCCTTCGAGGTTGCCCAGGTCGCCGCCAAGGTTTACGTCCCAGCTGTTGTTGGTGGTGAACTTCCAACCCTTGTCAGTGACGCCTGCACCGGTGATGACGTAGCAGAAGTTCTCGGCATCCCACTGCATCTGCTGTGCATCGTCAGCAGCGTTCCAGCCGTTAAAATCGCCCACAAGGTTCATGTTGGTGACCTTCATGGCCGAGATGCTGCCCTCGGCGAGGTTGACGGTGAAGTAGTAGACACCAGCCTCTGCCACCTCGATGTTGTTGTCGCCGGTGACACCCGTCTTGGTCGTGAAGGTGCCTGCGTTGATCTCGTTATCCCACGAACCAGCCACGCGCTGGAACTTGAAGGCCAGCCCCCATCCGTTCGGGTCGGCCACGTAGCAGTAGCCCGTGTAGACGCCGTCGCCCTGGTGAGCCAGCTTCTGGTCGGCATTGGCCCAACCGTCGGTGGCACCGATAAAGTAGATGAACGGGTTGAAGTTGACGGCCTTGTACGACCACGTGAGATCCATCATGTTGAAGGTCACGTCGTAGTACTTGGCACCCTCGACAGCGTTGATGACGAGGTTGTCACCGCCGTTGTTGTAGGCAAATGTGCCTTCGCCCTTACCAGATGCCAGACACTTGCTCCAGTCGCCGCCGAGGCCTGACTCCGGCGTCATCTTGAACTCGACGTTGCCGCCATCCTCGGGAGCGGGGATGCGCATGGTGAATGTCGGGTTGGCGTACGGGTCGCTGCCGTCGTTGGTCAGCTTGTAGGTGGTGTCGGTGTTGTTCCAGCCGTTGATGCTGCCGGTGAAGTAGTAGGCCTGCTCGATGTTGATGACGAGGGCGTTGACGCTCCAGGTCTGGTCGAGCATGTTGAACACGAGGTCGTAGTAGACGGCATCGGGAACGGCGGTGATAATCAGGTTGCCACCATCGTTGTTGTAGTTGAACTTGCCCTCCTCGCTGCCGGCGGCCAGGCACTTGCTCCAGTCGCCGCCGAGGCCTGACTCCGGCGTCAGCTTGAACTCAATGTTTCCACCGTTCTCAGGAGCGGGGAGGCGCAGCGTGTAGGTCGGGTTGGCGTACGGGTCGCTGCCGTCGTTGGTCACCTTGTAGGTCTTGTCGGCATTGTCCCAATTGTTGATGTTGCCGGTAATGTAGTAGGCCTGCTCAACCTCGGGAGCCTCGGGAATGATGCTGAGGGTACCCGAAGCCACATTCTTGATGCTCTGGCCGTTGACCATCGTGTAGGCGGCGATGGCCATGCTGATGGCGCGGGGAACGGGGCGTGCGCCGTAGAACGACACGACGGCGTCCTGCAGTTCGCTCTTCAGCACCCGTCCGGCATTGTCGGCTACCAGCGAAACGACGCTGGAGCCTTCCTCGCCAGTGGTCAGGTCGACGTTGAAGGTGGTGGTGGCCTCTTCGCTGATGGCTACAGAGGGAGCGAATAGCTGTACGGAATCACCCGCAGCAGCCAGATTGATGTCGCCGGCCGTCGGCGTTACCTTCATCGTCACCGTCTTGGCCTCTTCAGCGGCATTTCGCTGAAGGCCGGCCCAGTCGGTATAGTCTTCTGTGCAGCTTGCCGCTAAGAGGGCAATGCCTGCAAAAAACAATATCTTTTTCATTTGCTTACTACGTGTTTTGGTTATTGTGTGATTTCAACGTGGCTGTTGCCCTCGTGAGTGATATAGAGTTTGAACGTGTAGGTTCCGGCATCGAGGCTCAGGTTCGAGCCATCCTGTGTCAGAGCGTCGGCTGTGCCACCCCAGTTGATGGCCCAGTCGTGGTTGGCACGGAACTTGAACTCGCCTTCCACCTCACTGGTCGTTACCTCCCAGTAGCCGTCAGGGTTGTAAGTCATCTCTACGTCGCCGCCCCATCCGTTGAAGCCGCCGATGATGCTGACTGACGTGATGGGCGTAATGGCCCACGTCATAGCGGTCATGTCGACATCAATCTTGAAGAAACCGGCGGGCTGAGCCTGGTCGGGGAAGCTCTTGCCTGCGTCGTTACAGTCCTCCTCGCCGTCGACGATGAGGGTGCCGTATGCGCCAGCGGGATCCTGACCCCAGTCGCCGTCCCAGTTGTTCTCGTTCGGGCGGAACTTGAAACCGCCGTCGAGCCAGTTGAAGCAGCTGTAGAGGCCATCCTGGGCGGGGCTGCGCAGGGCAACGGGATCGGTCCATCCGTTGAAGTTACCCATCATATAGATGAACTCGGGGAACGACGGAGCCACGACGAGGCTGGGCACCAGCGTCAGCGAGACAGTGTTCGAGAAGATGGTGTCGGTGCCGGCGGTATGAGCGGCCAGGCGCACAAGCGTGCTCACAGTGGCAGGCAGCTTTGCAGCCTCCTCTTCGGTCAGTTCAGTCCATCCCATCAGCTCGTTGATGGCGCTTGCCACCTTGTTGGCGTTCAAGATGCCGCTGGCCGTGGTGAATACGTCATCGATGGTAGCAAATTGCTGGGCGTCGCCCTTTGCCACACCAACCTGGAATTGATACTGCGTGACGATGGGGAATCCGTAGTCTGGCTGGTTCCATGTGAAGGGAATGCCTGTCGATGTAGCCAGGTCGATGACCGACGCGGCATAAGGCGTCGCGTTCAGCACGAAGGTCGTGGGTTTCAGCAAAGTCGGATTTGAGTCGTTGTCGTCTGCACAGGCAGCGAACAGGAACACGGTGCTCAGCAGCAGTGTTGACTTGAATATATTTTTCATCTTTCTTTGTCTTTAAATGGTTTAATACTCAGGATTCTGGATGATGGCACCCTTCACCTGTGCGGCGGGGATGGCAAAGATGTTGCGCGAGGCACGGAAGTTGCGACCGTTCTTCACGCCGCCTTTCCAGGTCCAATTGTAATTGTTGTCGCCGCCGAACTTGCCGTGGCGGATGAGGTCGACGCGGCGACGGCCCTCGAAGTAGAACTCGCGGCTCCACTCGTCGAGAATCTCGTCCATCGTGAAGCTTGACTTGTGCGAAGCGTTGGCACGGCCGCGGATGGCGTTCAGGGCGTTGACACCCTCGCTGGTGGCGTTGCCGCCGTTCAGACGGGCGGTTGCCTCGGCATAGCTGAGGTAGGCCTCGGCCACGCGGAACATAAAGAAGTCGGCATCGGGGAACTGAGCATCGCTACCCAGCACGACTGCTCCCGTTGACTTGTAGTTGATAAACTTGGCCACGCCATAGCCGTCGGAGAAGTCGCCGGCAAAGCCTTTCTCGTTGTCGAGCGTGTGGTCGATACCCCAGAACAGGGCGCGGTCGTCGCCGGCAGCAGCGGTCATGTCGTATGAGGCTACCTGAGGAGCGTCACCGGCGGGGAAGAACTTCTTCACCAGGTCGATGCGGGCGCGGTTGCCGCCCCACTTCTCCTGTGTGCCGTTGGTGGCAGCTTCGTTGTTATCCCTCGGGTTGGCGTGCATACCGCCGTCGAAGGTCGAAGCAATGAGGAAGAGCGAGGTACCCCAGCTGGTGGTCTTCAGACCGTCGCAGAGAATGGGGAAGATGCCCTCGTAGGCAGCGTCGCTCTCACCATTGTCGCCCATAAAGAGCATCTGGTAGGCGCTCCAGCCGTTCTGTCCCTTGGTGAGCAGACGGTAGTCGCTGTCCATAATCTTCTTGGCATAGTCGGCAGCCTTCTGCCACTGGGCCGAGCCGGTGTAGACCTCGGCATTGAGGTAGAGGCGCATGAGCAGCACCCAGGCAGCAGCCTTGTCGACGCGGCCGTAGGTGGCGTCGGTCGACTTCTTGGCCTTGGCGTCGGCGAGGGCGGGCTCCAGTTCGAGCACTTCGCTCTCAATCCACTCAAAAGCTTCCTTGCGCGTCTTGTACTCAGGATTTGTCAGCGTGGTGGCAAACGGAATGTTTCCGAAAGCATCCATCAGCAGATAGTACTCGAAGGCGCGGATGAAGCGTATCTCGGCCGTCTTAGTGGCATCCTGGCCGCCAGCCACCTTCAGGTACTGGTTGCAGTAGGAGATGCCAGTGGTCAGTCGGGCGTAGTAGCCGTTAAGCATCGGGTGGCTGGCATCGTAGGTGTTGTAGCAGAACTGCTGGATGCCGTTGTCGCCCCACGAGCAGAGAGCCTCGTCGGTGGTCAGTTCGTTGGAGTTCCACATCTGGCGGACAAAACCTGTCGTACCTCCGTCGAGACCGTCGATGTCGCAGTCGCCGTTGGCGCCGCCGTTGCCCTGCAGCGCTATGTTGGCATAGCACTTGTTGAACAGGCCGTCAGCATCGTATTCCAGCGCAAGGTTCGGGTTGATGGGTGTGACGTCGAGGTCGCCCGTACACGAACTCAGGCCTACTGTCAGCAGCAAGGCTGCTGCAGGGGCTATTGTCTTGAAATATCTGATATTCATCATGATTATTTACGATTTACTTATTTTCGATTTTCGATTTGCTTTGTCTTAGAAGTTCAGGTTAAGACCAACGATGAAGGAGAGCGGACGCGGATACATCTCGTTGTCGTAGCCGCTGAACACCTCCGGGTCGAGACCGTCGTACTTTGTGATGGTGAACACGTTGCTGGCCGTAGCGTAGACGCGGCCAGAAAGACCGTGGTAGTTGCCCGACTTGAGCAGGTCGCTGAACGAGTAGCCCAAAGTGATGTTGTCGCACTTCAGGAACGAGGCGTTGTGAACATAGCGGTCGGAGAGCAGAGCCGTGGGATCGTAGGTCTGCCAGCCTTCAGCTACTGCCTTGATGGGGCGGTTGCCCAGATAGGTGGACAGGGCCCACACCTCGTTGGGCTGCACGTTGGCCTGACCCGACTCGATGTTGTTGAACACGTAATTGTCGAAGCTGGCGCGGAGTGAGAAGCCGAAGTCCCAGCTCTTATACTCTAAGCGCGAAGCCAGGCCCATCGTGACGGGGGCTGCCGGGCTCTTGTAGAAGTAGCGGTCGTCGTCGGTAATCTGTCCGTCACCGTTGCGGTCGACTACAGCGTTCTCAATGGCCTTGCCGTTCTGGTCGTAAGCCTGCTGGAAAACATAGAATGAGTTCATAGGCTTGCCAACCTGATGGTACTGCAGGTACTTGTCGGTACCAATAGTGATATCCGTATTGGGCACCGGTGCACCGTCGGTAGAGACACCCGAGAGATCGGTAATCTCGTTCTTGTTATAAGTAAAGTTGTAGTCAATCTGCCAGAACCAGTCCTTGGTCTGGATGGGCTTGATGCCGATGGTGGCCTCGATACCGGTGTTCTTCAGCGAACCGATGTTCTGCCAGGCCTGGTTGCGGAATGCCGACATCGCCACGGTGGGTGCATAGTTCAGCAGGTCGGTGGTCTTACGATAGTACCAGTCGACGCTGGCCGTCAGACGCTGGTTGAGGAAGCCCAGATCAAGACCTATATTATAAGTAGTGGTGGTCTCCCACTTCAGGTCGGGCGTGAAGTTGTCGGGACGGTAAAGCACGCCAGTGCCCGTGATGGGATAGAAACCGTTGGTGCCTGTCGACATCGAGTAGGTGGGAATCCAGGCGTAGTCGTTGTTCACGTCCTGCTGTCCGGTCTTACCCCAGCCGAGGCGGAGCTTCAGGTCGCTCAGGGCGTCGACATCCTTGAGGAAGTCCTCGTTCTTGACTCTCCAAGCCAGTGCCACCGAGGGGAACAGCGACCAGTGGTCCTCGAAGCGGCTGGAGCCGTCGTCGCGGATGGTGGCTGTCAAGTAGTACTTCTCGTCGAAGATGTAGTTCATACGTCCGAAGAACGAGACGAGGTAGTTCTCAGTCTTGAAGTTGTAGGGTGTGTGGTCGCGTTCCTTGCCGGCATTGGCACCTGCCGTTGAGGGGTAGTAGCCGATGTAGTCGTTGTGCTGAGAGCGCCAGAAACGCTGCCACTCGTAACCACCCATGATGTCGAAGTGGTGAACCTTGGCGAAGTCCTTATAGTACTGTGCGTAGGTCGACAGCGAGAGGTTACGCTTCGTAATCTCCTCGGCGCCGTAGCTGCCGTAGTAGGTGTACTGAGGCGACATGGGGCTGCCCATGCGGTGCTGGCGGCCCTTCGAGATGTCGGCACCAAGCGTCAAGTGCAGGCGCAGGTCTTCGAAACCGTGAATCTTGTAGTCAACGTCGGCACTGCCGATGAAGGCACGGCTGTAGGCCGACTCCTTCACGAGGTCGAGCATGGCAAGCGGGTTCCTCGTGGCGTTGCGCTCGTAGGTGTAGGGCCAAGAGTCGTCACCGTAGGCACCAGCCGTGGGCCACTCGAAGAATCCGCCGAAGTTGTTCAGCGTCTGGGTGACTTTGTCGCCCATCATGGCCTTGTGGTAAGGCGAGGTGTAGGCATAAGGATCCTGCGTCGGGTCGAAGCGGAAGGCAGCGCCCACAGCACCGCCGTCGGCGAACAGCGAATGGGCAAACATGCCCTTGCCGTTGAGGTTCAGCGTCAGGTGATCGTCGAGCAGCGACGGGTTCAGGTTAACGGCTGCCGTCACGCGCTTGAAGTCGGATCCTTTCAGCGTACCCTGCTGGTCGGTATAACCCAATGAGACGCGGTAGGGCAGTTCCTTAAACGAGCCCGACAGCGTGACGTTGTGGTCATGCGAGATGGCCGTGCGGTAGATCTCCTTCTGCCAGTCGGTGTCAGCTGTACCGAGCATCTGGTAGGCGTCGCTCTGCTGGCCCCAGATGTCCTTGATGAAGTTGCGATACTGGGTGGCATCCATCACGTCGAGCGTGTTCTTGTTGGTGCTGATGGTCAAACTGCCGGCGTAAGACACCTGCATGCTCTGACCCCTGCGACCCTTCTTCGTCGTGATGATGATGACACCGTTAGAACCGCGGCTACCGTAGATGGCCGTGGCCGAGGCATCCTTCAGCACGTTGAATGTCTCGATGTCCTGCGGGTTGATGGTCGAAAGGAGGTTGGCCACACCCTTCACACCGTTGTTATCCATAGGTACACCGTCGATGACCAGCAACGGGTCGTTGTTGGCATTCAGAGACGAACCGCCACGGATGCGGATGGTGGCACCACCACCGGGCGTACCGTCATTGGAGGTGACGTTCACACCGGCAATCTTACCCTGCATCATATCCTGAGCGTTGACAACGACACCCTTGTTCTTCGTGTCGGGCTTCATCGCCGTCACCGAACCTGTGAGGTCGCTCTTCTTGGCAACGCCATAACCGATGACCACAACGTCGTTCAGCGTCGTGGCATCTTCCTCGAGTGTAATCTCCAGCGTCGGGGCTGCGGCGACGGTGGCCGTCTGGTAGCCCACGTAGCTCACGGTGATGGTGGCTCCCCGATTGGCGCTGAGAGTGAAAACACCATTGAAGTCAGTGACGGTGGCCGTCTGTGTACCTGCTACACGCACGGTAGCGCCGATGACGTCCTCACCACTGGCATCTTTCACATGGCCTTTCACGGCAATCTGCTGTGCAAAGGCTCCTACCGACAGGAACAAGCCCAATAGCAAGGCCAGCATCCTGAACGGAATCTTCATGTTTACCTGCTTCATCATTACATTTTAATTAGTTTGATTATAGTTTTAGCTAAAATTCTGGTGCAAAGGTAGTTTTCTTTTGCTTTCGATGTACTTTTTTAAGATTAAATTCGTTATTATGGCAGTGCAAACGTTTGCACGCCGCTTCGCGCGCATTCTTTGTTAATGTGAAACCAACGGATACTTAAAATACTTATCTTTGCACTGCAAACTAAAAACCGGCATGAAAGAGAACGCACCAATGACGATGAAGGACATAGCAAGGGAGCTCGGAATCTCCGTTGCAACGGTGTCGCGTGCCCTGAAGGACTCGCCCCGCATCAGCGAGGAGCGGCGGAGGGTGATTCAGCAGTTTGCGCGCGAACATAATTTCTATCCGAATGTCATCGGCGAGGCTCTGCGCCACAGCCGTGTGGCTTCGTCGAAGATTATTGGTGTTATCGTGCCGGAGTTCACCCATTACTACTTCTCCAGCATACTGACCGGCATCGAGGAGGCCGCGATGGCCCACGGCTATTATATCATGGTGGCGCTGAGCAATGAACAGTATGAGCGCGAGGCCCGCATCTGTGAGATGTTCCACCGTCAGAAGGTCTGCGGCGTCATCGTATCGCAGGCTAAGGACACCCGCCAGTATGACCATTTCCAGAAACTGCTGGACTCGCAGATTCCCATAATCTTCTACGACCGCATCTGTACCGGCGTGAACGCCAGTCGCGTCGTTGTCGACGACTATATGGGCGCTTTCAATGCCGTGACCTATCTCATCGAGACGGGTTGTCGGCGCATTGCCTTCTATGGTTCACCGATGCAGCTGGAAATTTCGAAGAACCGTTTCAATGGCTACAAGGATGCGCTGCTGAAGCGCGGGCTGCCTTTCGACGAGCAGCTGATGCGCATCTGCGACAACCGTCAGGATGCGGAGCTGATAACGCCCGACATGTTCGACGGCGACCGCTATCCCGATGCGTTCTTCGCGGTCAACGATGACACGGCCATCGGCATTCTCTACACAGTCAAGCGCATGGGGCTGCGGGTGCCCGAGGACATCTCTATCTGCGGCTTCACAAACGGTCAGCGTGCCGTTGCCTGCGATCCCATGCTGACCACAGTCGAGCAGCGCGGCAAGCGGGTAGGGGAGGAGGCCGCCGAAATACTCATCGACAAGGTGGAGGGCCGCTCGCCCATCGAGAAGGTTGAGAAGCGTATCGTGCGTACGCGACTGATAATAAGAGGAACAACAAGATAAAATAAAATGAAATGAAACAAAAACCTGACTTATCATTTTGGAAGCTCTGGAACTTGAGCTTCGGTTTTTTCGGAGTGCAGATAGCTTACGCACTCCAGAGTGGAAACATCTCGCGTATCTTCCGCACCCTCGGTGCTGACCCACATTCGCTGTCGTTTTTCTGGATACTCCCACCGTTGATGGGTATCCTTGTGCAACCGATTGTCGGAACACTCAGCGACCGCACGTGGACGCGCTTCGGCCGCCGTATTCCCTACCTCTTTGTGGGCGCTGCCGCCGCTGTGGCCGTGATGTGCCTGCTACCCAATGCCGGCTCGTTTGGCATGGCCGTCGGCACGGCACTGATCTTCGGACTCTTTGCCCTGATGCTGCTCGACACATCTATTAATATGGCGATGCAGCCGTTCAAAATGCTTGTCGGTGATATGGTCAATGAGAAGCAGAAGGCCAAGGCCTACAGCATCCAGTCATTCCTCTGCAACGCCGGCTCTGTCGTGGGCTTCCTCTTCCCTTACATCTTCGCTGCCATCGGCCTGAGCAACGTAGCTGCCGAGGGCGTCGTTCCCGACACGGTCATCTGGTCATTCTATATCGGCGCAGCCATCCTTATTATCTGTGTCATCTATACAACATTGAAGGTGAAGGAATGGAACCCGCAGGAATACCGTGAATATAACCCTGTCTCTGAGGAGAAAAAGGAGTCGGCCAACTGGATTACCCTGCTGAAGAACGCCCCCTCTACGTTCTGGAAGGTCGGACTGGTGCAGTTCTTCTGCTGGGCGGGCATGCTCTATATGTGGACCTACGTCGTCGATGCCGTCTCCGAGACCGTCTGGGGAACCATCGACCCGGCGACCAGTGACTATCAGGAGGCCGCCAACTGGACGGGCGTGCTCTATGCCATTCAGGCTATGGGCAGTGTGGTCTGGGCTACGCTCCTGCCGCGCTTCAAGAATGTGAAGATGGCCTACAGCGTCAGCCTTGTGCTCGGCGGACTGGGCTTCCTGCTCATCCCCTACTGTCCTGATAAGTACCTGCAGATCATTCCCTTCCTGCTTATTGGCTGTGGCTGGGCCGCCATGCTCGCCATGCCCTTCACCATTGTCACCAACGCCCTGCAGGGCTATGGTCACATGGGAGCCTACCTCGGACTGTTCAACGGCACCATCTGCGTTCCCCAGATTGTTGCTGCCATCTGCGGCGGTACCATCTTGTCGCTCGTCGGCCACCACCAGTCGACGATGATGACTGTCGCCGGTGTCCTGTTCCTGCTGGGCTCTGTCTGCGTCTTCGTCATCAAGGACAAGAAGGATTAGGATGCAAACGTTTGCACAAGATAATGCTGCAATAACCCGCCGTCGGTGAACGGCGGGTTATTATTTTTTGTACTTTTGCACCAAACTAAAAACACTGAAAGCATGAAGATCTTATTTAACCTAGAGTATCAGACAGCGTTCGGCGAAGAGTTGACGCTGAACATCCTGGAAGAGAACGGAAGTACAGAACAGCACAAGATGGGTACCCTCGACGGGCTGCACTGGACGTGCGAGTTGTCGCGTTCAGTAAAGGCTGGCACGTACATAGATTATTATTATAAGGTGTGCCGGGGCGAGGAGGAGTATCGCCATGAGTGGCTGGTGGAGCCGCACCGTCTGGAATTCCCCGCTACCAAAGCTTCGCGCTATTTGGTCTACGACCATTGGCTTGACATTCCCGACGACTGCTATCTCTATTCGTCGGCATTCACGGAATGCGTGTGTGCCCGGGAACGTCAGATGAGTTCCGACAAGTCGTTCGAGCGCACCGTGCGCCTGAAGGTGCGTGCCCCGCAGCTTCGTGCCGACGAGCGACTGGCCATCATCGGCGGTGGCGAGTCGTTGGGCAACTGGGAGGCCAAGCGCGCACTGGATATGGCTGAGCATGAGTGCAACGAGTGGGTCATCTCGCTCGATGCCAACACGCTGCCCCGCACGTTTGAATTCAAGTTTGTTGCCCTCGACGAGGAGGTTGATTTGACACCGCTTTGGGAGACCGGCATAAACCGCACCGTTACGCTGCCGCCGATGGAGAAGGGTGATGTGGTGGTTTACGAGCTTTCGCAGGCGTTCTTCCCCGTCTACCCGTGGAAGGGAGCCGGCACGGTCATTCCTGTGTTCTCGCTCCGTTCGGAGGGTAGCTTCGGCGTGGGCGACTTTGGCGACCTGAAGATGATGATTGACTGGTGCGCCCGTACCCGTCAGCGTATTCTGCAGGTGCTGCCCATCACCGACACCACCATCACTCATACGTGGCAGGACTCCTACCCCTACAACTCCATCAGCATCTATGCACTTCATCCGCAGTACTGCGACCTGCGCCAGTTGCCCGAGATTAAGGACGAGCAGAAACGTCAGGAACTCGAACAGTTGCGCCAGGAACTGAACGCCCTGCCGCAGATTGACTACGAGCGCATGATGTCGGCCAAGATGGACTACCTCCGCATCGTCTTCGCTCAGGAGTGGACGAAGGTGCAGCGCACAGCTGACTACAAGCAGTTCTTTGAGCTTAACCAGGAGTGGCTCGTTCCCTACGCCGCCTTCTGCTACTACCGCGACCTCTACGGTACGGCAGAGTTTGGCAAGTGGCCTGCTGGCGCTACGGTGGAGAACTCGCAAAAGTCGTCGTTCAAGGACAAAAAGGCGTTGCAGTTCTGGTATTTCGTGCAGTTCACGCTCGACCGGCAGATGCGGGCGGCCCATGCGTATGCGCGCGCACATCGTGTAATATTGAAAGGAGACATTCCTATCGGTATCTCGCGCGACGGCGTAGAGGCTTGGGTTGAGCCGCGCTACTTCAATCTGAACGGACAGGCCGGAGCACCGCCCGATCCGTTCTCTGCCGACGGACAGAACTGGGGCTTCCCCACCTACAACTGGGACGAGATGCTCAAGGAC
>CAMHHO010000048.1:0-23545 GCA_946184965.1 uncultured Prevotellaceae bacterium
ACAGCCCCAATATTAGCGCGGCGGGGCAATTTGTGTTCAAGTTTATAGAGGAAAGATACGAAAAATATGTGAATATTGGTTCTCTGGCGGCGTTAAAAAGTTCTAAGACATAGAACATTGGCTACGATTTTCGCTAAGCGGCGCAGCAAACAGGACTTCTGAACCATAAATCAGCAGCAATCTGGCACGAAATCTCTTGGTAAGAATTTGTGTGCGATGCGTGAGGATTTAAGGTCCCAGCGCAAATTTGCGCCCGCATCCAGTGCAGCCAGCCCTGCTCATGCGCTTGTTCAGACCACCCCTGACCCCTCCTAATCAGGAGGGGAAATTGTCGGCGGTGTGAATTCCTCCCCTGAGCCCAGGGGAGGTTAGGAGGGGTCTGAACTTGCGTATGTCTTTTGCGCTTATGAGCGGTTCGCGCCCGTTACTGCCAGGTTCTTTTTTAGGCACGGAAGAACGCGGAGTTACACGGAATCTCATCATTCCAACCGTGTTCCTCCGTGTTCTTCCGTGCCAAGGAAAACTGAGGCTGATTTAAAACAGTTAACTGAACGCGAAGTCCTCATTGTTTCTCCTCCTTGGGGGAGCCAGAGGGGGCAATATCCTATTCCTCCGTCAGCAGCTTGATCAGCTGCGTCAGGTCCTGAATGTCCACCACGCCGTCGTCGACCACGTCGGCCGACTCCTCGTCGAACCATGAGTCGGGAGCCTGGCGGCCGAGGATGTAGTCGACGATGGCCTCCGCATCGGCTGCCGTCACCTCGCCGTCACCGTTGGCGTCGGCGGAAACGCGTTCACCGGCGTAATCCACCCAGTCAGAGCCGTCATCCTTTTTGACAGCCCAGCCTTTGCCCGTGGCTACCGCCACCTGCTGCGGAGTAATCAGATTGTCATCTGGTTCTAGGTAAACATACAATTTAGCATCCGTTCTATCGCCTGGCAGGCTTTCGACCAGTGCAGTCATAGCAGCCCCTCGAATCCTGTTTTTGTAGCAATCAAACGATTTTAGTGCCGGGCAGCCCGACACGTTAAGCGAGGCGAGCTGGTTGTTGTTGCAATACACCACTTCCAGCACCGTGCAGCCCGACACATTAAGCGAGGTCAGCTGGTTATTGTAGCAGGACAGATCTGTCAGAGCCGTGCAGCCCGACACATCAAGCGAGGTCAGCTGGTTGGCCGCGCAGTTCAGACCTATCAGAGCCGTGCAGCCCGACACGTCAAGTTCGGTCAACTGGTTGTTGTTGCACCTCAGCTTCGTCAGTTTCGTAAAATACTCAACGCCCTTGAGGCTGGCAATTCCCTTATTACGCACATCAATCTCCGTGACGGCATTAGCCTCCGCCTCCGTGAGGCGGCCTTTATTGTTGATGTTCTTGTCGAAATTCTCACTAACGTACGTGCGGAAGGTGTCGTCGGTGAAGTTTGTCTTGTTTATAGTCACTGAGATATTCAGAGCGATATAGGCATATTTAACCGTTATACCGGCATCCGCAAGCACCTGCAAATCTGTCTTGCTAAGCGACATTGGCTTGATGTTATACGCCCATGTCACGTCAGTTGGTACGACCACCTTGCCAAGGTCGTTTTTGCTATTACCAATAGTGAACAACTCCTTTTTGCCTCGATAGAATGTTACGCTTTTATCCTTATTTCCCGTTACTGTGAGCCCCGCTTTTTGGGCAATGAGTCCCGTAGCGGCCATCTGTTCTTTTGTAAGAGTCTGACCAGAATACATTTCCAGCGTCAAGGTTGGTTTCGTGTCAATTGGGTCAACCTTTTGCGCCTTCGCCCCGGTAACGATGGCGAGGATCGCGATGAGTAAAATGAAAAGTCTTTTTTCCATAATTGTTCTGGGCTTTAGTTATTACTTTCTGCAAAGATACGAAAAATTCGCGAAAGATGGTTCTCCGGCGGCGTTAAAAAGTTCTAAAACACGGAGCGTTGGCTACGACTTTCGCTGAGCGGCGCAGTAAACAGGACTTCTGAAACTTAAATCGACAGCAATCAGACACGAAATCTCTTGGTAAGGAAAAGATTTGTGTGCAATGCGTGAAGATTTAGGGTCCCAAGTCTTTCACTGAATAAAAGGTTATTAGCTTATTCAGACCACCCCTAGCCCCTCCTGGCTCAGGAGGGGAAAATGGAGAATGTGGGTTGAGGCACGGTAACCAATGAAAAATTGCATCCGTTAAGCAGTACTCTGGGTACGCAACCAATCCAAATCTGGTTCGGTTGAACTTTGTTCTTTGGGAGGATCGTACTTTAGAATAAGGTCGCGTACGCGTACCAGAAGGGAATTCGTGTCTTCGTGTACAGCTAATGAGCTCTTTATCCGGGCGCAAATTTGCGCTCGCATCCAGTGCAGCCAGCCCCTCTGCTCATTCCCTGGTTCAGACCACCCCTAGCCCCTCCTGACTCAGGAGGGGAAATGGGGGGGTAGGAATATTACATTTTCATTTTCGTGCTAAAATCGCCGCTTTCCCCTGTATTTATCGGGGATAGCGGCGATTATTACATATTACATATTACATTTTACTCTTTTCGTCGGCGATAGTAGCAAAGTGGTAAATTATATATATTATTAAAATAATGTATATAATTTAAAATTCTTTCCTTCTAATCTGAAAGAACGAAAATGTAATATGTAATATGTAATATTCTCCCCCCCTCTCGCAGCAACACCGACGCGGCACCTCGCATTCACCAGGCGCCACCTCATCATCACGAGGCGGCGGTTCCCACTGTTGACACGCTGGCTGAGGAGCAACAAAAATGTGGATGGCGCAGGACGCTGCCATCCACTAACTATATTCGATAAGGTGGTCTGCAATTGCAGATAAATAGTCTTATCGGCGGCAAAAATAGTATTTTATACGCTAACTTCCAAGTTTTTTAGTGAAAAAATTCCAATTTTAACATTGTGTGCGTTTACACAGGCTTGTCCACCTGAATCGGAGCCTGTTTCCGGTAGCCGATGCCCGTCACGATGCAGCACAGCTCGCCCGCGCCATTGGTGATGCGCACGTCGACATAGGGCAGCTTATGGTGGTTGACCACTTCGCGGGCCTCGGCAGTCAGACGGTCGCCTGCCTTGACGCTTTTCACATAGACGATGTTGTTCTCAACGCCGAAGGTCAGCTGGCCGTGCGAATTCATCACCGCCGCAATGGCGATGTCGGCCAGCGTGAAGTAGACGCCGCCCTGACAGACGCCACCGGCATTGAGGTGCTCTGCAGTCACCTGCAGGGTGGCGCGGGCATAGCCGTCGCCGATTTCTTCGAGTACACAGCCGCTGTTGGCAGCGAAGCGGTCGTTGGTGGATAGAAACTCTTTGAGTGTCATAGTCTTTACGTTATTTTAAGGGGAATGTCAGTTCTGCCGGTTGCAGGTAGGGCGCCGAGGCCCGTACGCTGACCGTCTGGCCACCGCCGGTGGCACCCTCGACGTAGGCAACCAGCCGCCCACCATAGAGGCGCAGTCGGCTCTGCGGACGATAGTCGGGCGAGCGGCGCGGCGAGTGGTTGTTCTGGATGTTGCCGTTCTCGAGGCCCAGCAGCCGGGCACCACGCACGCTGACCGACACCTCATGGTCGGCACCGCGGACGGGGATGCCCTGCTCGTCGACGACCTCGACGAAGACGTGGGCCATGGAGTCGGTGGTCAGCCTGAGAGCGTAGGGCTCGCCGCTGGTCTTCAGCTCGTAGGAGGCGCCGTTCGACGCCTCGCAGCGCAGCGTTCCGGGCTGGTAGTCGACGTCGCAATAGAGTATGTCGGTCCTCGGGTCGCGCTGGAATTCAGCCTCCAGTGGCTGGCCGTTCAGCAGCAGGCGCGCCGACGGGGCATTGGTGTAGCACATCACGCGGACGCGCTGCCCCGCCTGGTAGTTCCACGTGTCGGGGGCATAGGGCGACACCTGCGCGCCGCCACTACGGTTGCGGCCGTTACGCTGTCCGCCGCCGCCCCACTGCGCCGCCGTGCCTACATAGCAGACGGGCAGCTCGCTCCACAGGGCGGCGCGATACCAGCCCTGGGGCTTGCGCTGTCCGGCCAGGTCGAGCAGTCCGGCGCTGCTGCCGCGTGCGGGCCACGTGCCGCTCTCGCCGAGGTAGTCGATGCCCGTCCAGAGGAACTGCCCGAAGATGTGCTGCTTGTCGCGCACGGCCTTCCAGGCGTCGAGGTCGTGGCGGTTCTCCGAGCCGTAGAGTATGCGCTTCGGGTATTTCTTGTGGTCGCTGTCGTAGCGGCTCTCGGTGTAGTTGTAGCCCACCACGTCGATGGCGTCGGGATAGGCCGTCTCGTTCGACATCACCACACCGGCCAGCGCTCCCGTCGTCGGGCGCGAGGTGTCGATGGACTTCACCACCCTGACCAGCCGCTGGGCAATGCGGCCTATGCGCTCGGCATTGGGCTGGCCGGGCTTGTAGCCGCCATAGACGGGCTGCGTGAAGCTGCCGTCGCCGTCGAGCACGGGGTGCGAATAGGGGTCGTTGGGATAGTCCACCTCGTTGCCTATTGACCAGAGGAACACCGAGGGGTGGCAGCGGTCGCGGCGCACCATGTCGGCCACGTCGCGCTCTATCCACTCCTCGAAGTAGCTGAAGGTGCCCTCGAAGCCGGGCGCGCCCTGATTCCAGCCCCTCATCCACTTGCGCTTGGGAAACTCCCACTCGTCGGAGGCCTCGTCCATCACGAGCATGCCCTCCTCGTCGCAGATGTCGTAGAGTGCCGGTGCGTGGGGGTTATGGCTCATGCGCAGGGCATTGGTGCCGATGGCCTTCAGCTCGCGCACGCGGCGGCGCCACACCTCGGCAGGCACGGCGGTGCCGAGCACGCCGGCATCGTCGTGTACGCAGACGCCCTTCACCTTGATCCACTGGCCGTTGAGTGCAAACCCACGGTCGGGCGAGAACTCCAGCGTGCGCAGTCCGGCGCGGACGGTGCTCTGGTCGCCGTTGCTCAGCTTGGTGGTCAGCGTGTAGAGATAGGGCTTGTCGAGCGTCCAGCGCTGCGGATTGCTGACGGTCAGCCGTACGGTCTTCTTCTCCTGCGGACCGATGGCGGTCGCAGCCTCGGCCACTACCCTACCCTGTGCGTCGGTCAGGGCGACGGTAGCCTGCAGCGTCAGGGCCGGCTTCACGGCGCGGCCGTCGGTGGTCTCGACGTCTACGTCAACGACCGCCTTCTTGCCGCTGATGCTCACCAGCCGGTAGGCCGTGCCCCACTGTGCCAGGTGAACCTCGGGCGCCGTGATGAGCCACACGTCGCGGTAGATGCCCGAGCCGGTATACCAGCGCGAGTCGGCCTCCTGGGAGTGGTCAACGCGCACGGCCAGCACATTGGTGCCATCGGCACGGAGGTGGGGCGTCAGGTCGTAGAGGAACGAGGCGAAGCCGCTGGGCCGGCGGCCAAGCAGGTGGCCGTTCAGGTAGACCTCGGAGTAGTTATAGACGCCTTCGAAATAGACAAAACTTTTCACTCCCTCACTTTTTACTTCAATCTTCTTTCTATACCAGCCGATGCCGCCGGGCAGATAGCCTTGGCACGAGCCTTTGTCGGGCGACATGGGCAGCTCTACGCCCCAGTCGTGGGGCAGCGCGACGCGGCGCCAGCGGGAGTCGTCGAAGCCGGGCTCCTTCATGTCCGCCGTCTCGCGGACGTTCCACATGGAGTCTACGCGCAGGAAGCGCCAGTCGTCGTTGATCCGCTCGGCGTGGCCGAAGGACACTTGGGCCGAGGCCTGTCCGAGAACAGACAGGAACAATAGCATTGTCAGTAGTCTTTTCATCATGTTTAGTTTCTAGTTTTTATTCTTGGAATTATTTAATTATTATCTTCCGCCCGGCCGAGATGTAGATGCCTTTCAGCCTGGGGGCCTTCTCTATGCGGCGCCCCTGCAGGTCATACACTGCTTTATCAGAACGGTGTACCGTATGGCCGGCTTCTACTTCTTGAATACCGTCTATTAGTCCACTGACGTTGACAGGCGCAATCCCTTCGTGGGTTGGCTGAATCTGATTGATGGTTCCGTCGTCAGCAAACGTCAGGCGGTCAATGCATACCTCGCGATGATAGCCAGGGCCATTGCTCAGGTAGTTTTTGTTGATGCGGTGATAGACGATGTACCAGTCATCGGTTCCCGGGATGTTGAGCACAGAATTATGCCCAGTACCGTAAATCTTCTGGCTGGCGTTCTGGATGATGACAATAGGCTTGCTGGCCACTTTGATAGGCCCTGTTGGCGAAGAGCTGGTGCCATAGGCCACATGGTAATTCGTGGCTCCTGTATCATCGACGCTCCACAGAAAATAGTAGAGGCCATTGCTATAGAAGACGTAGACGCCCTCGCGGTAGGCGTATGTCTGCAAAGTGCCGCCCGAAGGTGTAATGTCGTACTCCTTGGTGCCGACACTCATCATGTCGTCGCCCAGCAGGCGGTAAAGCAGTCGACCGTTACCGTAGTATAGGTAACTCTGTCCGCTCACGGGGTCAGTAAACACGTCGGAGTCAATCATCTGTCCTGCCGAGGATGAAGTGAAGAGCGGCTTGTCGGAAGCCTTGAAGGGCCCTATGGGACTGTCGGCCGTAGCCACGCCAATGGTCTTTTTGCCGAGCGAAGCGTTGTGGGCACTGAAATAGAAGAAGTATTTCCACTGTCCGTCCATCCATTTCTCTTCGATACAGGGTGCCCAGGCGTTGCCTGCCGCCCAAGGAGCGTCACCACCTGCAGCAAGGCTGAGGATAGTTCCTTCATTCTGGAAGTGTACGAGGTCGGGCGACGAGAACACATCGAAGCTGTAGCCGCCCCAGCCATCGTACCCGTCGGTGGTGGGATAGACATAGAAACGTCCTGTCTTCTTCGAGAACAGCACCTCAGGGTCGGCGTGGAAGTCGGGCAATACGGGATTGGCACACTCATAGGCCGTCACTGTATAACGTTGAACGTTGGACGTTGAACATTGAACGTTGTATGTCACTGCGCCCTGCGTGAAATTCTGCGGCCCCTGTGGCTCGATGGTGGAACCTGCTGACAATATGAACTGCGGGTCGAAGGCCGCGAGATTAGTGCCAGGCTCTACAGGTATCTGAACAGCCGAAGTCGTAATGGTAGCAAGATCCTGACGGATAGCCGGATGCGTCATCGCCGTAATCGTAGGCTTAAATTCTGTAGCCGGGAAGGTGCTGAGCAAGGCATCGGTCTCAGCCTGCGCCAGCGGTATCACAGTGCCGTGACGGGGTGTAAAGGCACCACTCGTCTTGGTATTCTTTTCGAAAGTAAAGTTCTGCAAATCAGGGCTGGAGCAAAACTGATAGTAGCCCGACGAGTAGCAGTCGTACATCAGTATCCACTTGTCCTGATTGATGAGCTTGAAGAGTCCGCCGCCCTCAACGGCCACCGTTGTCTGTTGCAGGTTGCCCGTAGGTTCGCTCCATTGGCTGCCGTCTGCCTGTCCCTCCTCAGGCGTGAGCCGGCGGGCTGTCACCTGGGCAATGCCACTCGTCACGTCGTTCTTGAAGATGGCATGATAGAGGCCGTCGCTCTCGTTATAAACGATATCCATGTCGATGGTGGCAGCACCTCGGTCGTAGAAGTAGCGGGGTTCGCCGATGAAGTCGGTGAAGTCGTCGTTCACGTAGCAGTAGTACACCTTATCATACGGGATGCTGCTGTCGCTTGTGACCAGCGAGAAGTAGACCATGTAGCGTCCGCGGGTGCCGTCGGCATTCTCGTAGTCAGGGTCCCAGATGGTCTGCGGCGCCCATACGCGTGTCACCTTGGCCCACATCGTGCCTTTATAGCGTGTGGGGAAATGAACGGTGGCATGAGTCCAGTTGATCAGGTCGCGCGAGCGCATCAGCACCAGACCGCGATTACTGTTCCATCCCAAAGAACTGCGCATATCGGTCACGGCCATATAGAAGCAACCGTCCTCGCCGCGCAAGATATGAGGGTCGCGCAAGCCGCCCATCACCGTGCAGCTGTCAGCAGCCACTACGCGCTTTCCACCATTCAGGGGCGTGTAGTTGTAGCCGTCGCCACTGAGGGCGTAGTAGATGTTCTCATTGTCGTTCGACGGGAAGTAGACGAACAAGTAGGAGACATAGGGCTCGTTCTGGTGGATGCAGACGTCGAAGTCGCGCGTGACACTCTTCTCGCCACGACGGATGGTGGCCGTCAGCGTGACGTGCTGCTTTCCGTTGTCACCAAAGCGCATTACACGACCGTCATCACTCAGCAGGCTTGTGTCGCCCGACTTCCAGAACACAGGGTCGCCTTCGGCGGCTACGGTGGGCAGCGTCAGACGGTCGTAGAGGTTTTTTAAATTACCGCATATCGCCAGATGTTCGCACTCATAGGCCAACGCTTCGTCATCGGTAAACAGCGGCAGCACGCTCACTTCGAAGGTTAGTTGGTCGCTGACCGTCGACGTGCTGAAATGCGCAGTGAGCACAGCATGGGCTGCAGGGCTGCCAACAGCAGGACGAATGATATGGCCTGTCGGGGTGATGACGTTCTCGTCGCTGCTCTCCCATACTATCTTCACCACGTCGGCATAGCTCGTGGGCAGGGTGATGTCGCGCGTCAGTCCGCTCACGTCGCCCAGCGTGAAGTTCTGAATCAGGTTGCGGATGGCCTCATCCTCAATCTCACGGTTCAGCACCGATAAGTCGCTCTGCAGCTCGGCAATCTCGTCGTCGCTCATGGCGTAGTTACATAAAATAAGGTGGTGCATCAACGCATCCTTCAGAAAGGCATCGCCACTGTAGCAGCTGCGCCCCAGATACGAGTTCTTCAGGGCACCGCTCAGCGCGCTGGGCTTGAGACTCACCGTGCCCTTGGCGGCCTGCTGGCCATCGATGAGTACACGCCCCTCATTGTCTCTCTGCACATAGACAAGATTCAACCAGCGGCCCTTGGTCAGCGCCTTGCCCGGGTTCACGCGCTGCTCGCCGTCGTAGCTGCCTCTGGTAATCGAGAAACGCGACTCCTTGGCTCCGAAGAACAGGTAGCCCGAGGTGGACGAGTTTGAGAAACACCACACGAAGTTTCCATTGCCGCCGATGTCCGTGCTCTGCGGGATAAACACATTCACGCTGATGGTATAGTCGCTGAACGTCTTCACCAGCTCGCCCACTGAGGCATCGAACAGGAAATAGCCGTTCTTGCTGCCCAACGACAGCACAGGCTCCTCGCCCGCCGTCGTCAGTTCAGCACTGCCCTTCAGCGCCCCGCCATACTGCCCACTTTGGTCGGTAAGCGTCGTAAAGTCGAACATCACCTTCAAACTGTCCGTATCGTCCGCTATCACTGGCATCACCGTGAATATCGGCAATAGCATTAGTAGTTTTTTCATACGTTTTCGTTATCGTTTTCGTTATTTCAGTTCAGTCCACTTCGGGGGTTCCTTGCCCATGAGGTGGCGCACGAAGAAGTCGTAGCGCTTGTGCTCGCCGTAGGACTCGCCCATGGTGTGGCGGGCACCGGGCAGCACAACCAGGTCGAAGTCCTTGCCAGCCCGCTCGAGGGCGGCCACCACCTGCATGGTCGAGGCGGGGTCGACGTTGTCGTCCTCCTCGCCGACGACGAGCATCAGCGGACGCTCCAGGCGCCAGGCATTCTCGACGTTCGAGCAGGCCACGTAGCTGGAATCGACGGGGTACGACATCCACTGCTCGTTCCACCAGATCTTGTCCATGCGGTTGTCGTGACAGCCACAGGCGGCATAGGCGGCTTTGTAGAAGTCGCCATGCCAGAGCACGGCGGCCATCGCGTTCTGCCCGCCTGCCGAACTGCCGTAGATGCCCACGCGGTCGATGTCGATGTAGGGATATTTCGCGGCGGCTGCCTTGATCCACGCAATGCGGTCAGGGAGTCCGGCGTCGTTCAGGTTCTTGTAGCACACTTCCTCGAATGCGCGGGTGCGGAACGAGGTGGTCATTGCGTCTAACTGTACGACGATGAAGCCCAGCTCGGCCAGGTCGTCCATCGTCCATATCCACGGCGTGAACGACTTCGGCACGTACTGGTCGCCGGGGCCGCTGTAGATATACTCAATGACGGGGTACTTCTTCGTCGGGTCGAAGTTTCTGGGTCGGCGGATGAGTCCCCACATCTGTGTCACGCCGTCGCGTCCCGGTGCCACAAACACCTCGGGCGGCGTCCAGCCCTCGGCCTTCAGGCGGCTGATGTCGGCGGTCTCGAGCGTGCGCAGTATGCTGCCGTCCTTGCCTGAGCGGAGCACGGTGACGGGCGGTGTGGTGACGGTTGAATAGGTGTCGATGAGGTATTGCATGTCCTCGGTGTAGGTCACGCTGTGGTTGCCCTCCTCGGGGGTGAGGCTGGTCAGGTGCTTGCCGTCGACACCTATCTTATAATAATGCACGAGGTAAGGGTCCTCCTGCTTGTTCATGCCGCAGGCCGAGAAGTAGACGATGCCCGCCTTCTCGTCGACGCGCTGGATGTCGCGGACGTAGAACTCGCCCTTGGTTATCTGTCTGACGAGCTTCGCCTTCTGGCGGTCGTAGAGGTAGATGTGGTTGCGGCCGTCGCGCTCGCTGGTCCAGAGGATGCGGCGCCCGTCGTCGAAGTCGTGGCGGTAGAGGCGGTTGTAGTTGACGTACTTCGGGTTGGTCTCCTCGATGAGGGTGCGCACACGGCCCGTCGCCACGTCCATCTCGAGCACGCGGTAGACCTTATGGCCGCGCTCGTTGTAGGTGAAGGTCAGCGTCTGGCCCGACTTGTCCCAGCTGGGCGCCGACACCTGATACTGACGGTTGAACAGGTCGGTGGAAGGCTCCACCACCCTACCCGACTCCACCTCGACGACGACGGGCACGCGGTAGTTCAGCGAGTCGCCGGGCTTAGCGTACTCCTGCTTGTGGAGCACCGGCTCAACTCGGTATCGGGGACTCGACTCTACGTAGTAGACGTAGTGCTTCGGGGCGGGCTTGATGCGCACGGTGGCGTAGTAGCGGCCGTCGGGCGAGAATGTGCCCCACGCGGAATAATAATAGGTGGAGTCGCCGTTGGTGGTCAAGGGCTTCTCGACGCCGGCGCGGCGCGTCCAGAGGTTGTCGGCGCGGTGGAAGATGGTGAGCGTCGAGTCGGTGGGCGACCGCCGGAAGCCGTCCTTCTCGTCGGGCACCTCCATCCAGTGGCGCTGCGGTCCGCGCCACTGCGGGCGGCGTGGCGGCTGCGGGTTCTCCTTGAGCAGCGTCACGGTGTTCTGCTCGGCGTCCACCTCCTTGTAGACGGTCTCCTTGCCGTCGTAAACGGAGTACCAGAACTTGTGGGGCTCGCCCCGCTTGCGGTGGACGCTGACGTCGCCGCCGGTCATCTTACCTGAATACTTGCCACGTGTGGCGAATGCCTGCTTGTAGTCATCAGCCGTTCCCTGCGCCGTAGCCGTCGTAGCCATCAGCAGCACCAAGGCTGTCGCAATAGTTCTCGTTATAGTCATCGTTTTCGTTATCATGCCTGCAAAATTACGAAAAGTTTCGCAGATTACGGCCGCATTTCTGCTTTTTTATTTGGAAATCTCGATAAGTCTTCGTAATTTTGCAGGGAAAAAGATTTTATTATCAACAAACAAAGACATTAGACTATGAAATCTGTATGCAAGAAAAGCCTGTTCAGGCAATTGACGGCGCTCGCCCTGCTGCTCCTCGCAACGGGTGCGCAAGCCCAGAGACAGTTCACGCTCAACCTGACCGACGACGGTAAGGCCCAGATGGTATGCTTCCTGCCCGAGAAACCGTCGGGCAAGGCGATTGTCGGCGTGCCCGGCGGCGGCTACTCCATGCTGTCGAACACCCACGAGGGCACGCTGGCCTCGGGCTGGCTCAACGAGCGCGGCATTGCCTACTTCGTGGTGAACTACCGGCTGCCCGAGGGCGACCGTACCAAGCCCATCGGCGACGTGGAGCAGGGCTTCCGCATTGTCCGCGACTCGGCTCAGGCGTGGGGCATCAACCCCAACGACGTGGGCATCATGGGCTTCTCGGCCGGCGGCCACCTGGCATCGGTCATCTCGACACACTCGGCCTACGAGGTGCGCCCTAACTTCACCATCCTCTTCTACCCCGTCATCTCGATGGACGAGCGCGTGAGCCACGTGTGGTCGTGCCGCAACTTCCTCGGCGAGGGACAGAAAGACCCGAAGCTGGTGCGCGACTTCTCGACCAACAACGCCGTGCGCCGCCACCTGACGCCGCCCGCCTGCATCATCATGTCGAGCGACGACAACCTGGTGCCGCCCGTCACCAACGGACTAACCTACTATACGGCCATGCGTAATGCCGGCAACGAGTGCGCGTTGTTTGTCTACCCCACCGGCGGCCACGGCTACGGCTTCGGCAACTGGTTCCCCTATCGCAACGAGATGCTGGCCAACCTCGGCAAGTGGCTCGACGCCCGGCAGTCGCCCAAGCAGGATGCCGTCCGCGTGGCCTGCATCGGCAACAGCATCACCGACGGTCACGGCATCGACCTGGCTCCTGCAAACGGCTACCCCGCCCAGCTGCAGAAGCTCCTGGGCGACGGCTACTGGGTGAAGAACTTCGGCGTCAGTGCCCGTACCATGCTCAACAAGGGCGACTATCCCTACATGAACGAGATGGCGTGGCGCGACGCCCTGGCCTTTAAACCCGACGTGGTCATCATCAAGCTAGGCACCAACGACTCGAAACCCGAGAACTGGCAGTACGGCGCTGAGTTCCGCCAGGACCTGGAGCAGATGATCACCACGCTGCGCCCCGACCTGGCACAGACTGCCAAGAAGGGCAAGAAGTCAAAGAAAGCTAAGCAGGGAAGCACGGCGGAGACTCCCAAAATCTACCTCTGCACGCCCATCCCCGCCTTCAAGCCGACGTGGAACATCAACGACTCGGTCATCGCCAACGCCATCATCCCCATCCAGCAGGAGGTGGCCAAGAAGTACGGCCTGCAGATAATCGACCTCCACACGCTCTATGCCGGCGACGGCAACAAGATGCTCTCAGACGGCATCCATCCCGACGCCCGCGGAGCGCGCCGCATGGCGGAGATTATAGCCGGGGAGCTGAAGAAGTAAAATGGCCAATGCCTTTCAAACCAAAAATACCTGCGTTGTTAGCGCAGGTATTTTAGTATGAGCCAGGCACCGAATACCTGCAGGAGCAGGCCGGGCCAGCCGATGGTGAAGTCGGCAACGGTAGCGGCGATGCCACCGGTAAGTGCCAGCTCGCCGATGCAGCCGATAGCCTGACTGACGAGGACAACACCAATGAGCAGCGGCAGGCTGACAGTCTTAAAGTGCTGGGCGGCCAGTCCGGCGACGAGGGCGAGGACGGCGAGCTTCAGCGTCATCACGGGCATCATCTCTGTGGCGGGCATTCCCGTCAGCAGATGGTTGACCAGTGGCGACGCGACGGCAGCCAGGAGTCCCGTCTTCCAACCGAACTTATAGGCTCCGGCGAGGATGACCAGCGACAGGGGCGAGAAGATGATGCCGCCCTGCGGGATGAGGTGGAACACTTGAGGCAACACTAAGTTGCAGGCCACGAACACCGCTGCCCACAGGTAGGTCTTTGCCTCGTCATAGTTCAATGTGTAAAGTCTTGCGTTTGCTTCCATTATTGTTGAGTGTTTAATGTTGAGTGTTGAGTGTTTAGAAGTTCAGGCTGACGCCGCCCATGAAGGTGGCGCGGGGCATGGGATAGCCGAGGTTGATCTCGTACTTTTGCGCAAGAAGGTTCTCACTGCGCACCCAGAGGCTGATATTGCGCATGAGGGCGTAGGTGACAGAGGCATTAAGCAGCCAGAAGTTCTCCTTCGTCTCGGCGTCGCCCACGGCGGTATAGAGGTCCTCGATACGCTGCAGGCCCAGCGTAGCAAACCACTTACCCTGATGATAGTCGGCACCTATATAGCCCATGCCTTCAGGCGCAGCCACCACCTTGTTCTTCATGTGCAGGTAGGCCGAGTTGGCGCGGACGTCGATGTAGCGGCCAATGGGATATTTCACTTCCAGTTCGAAGCCCCAGTTCTCTATCTCGCCGGTATTCTTGTTACGCGGTTTACCGTCGACAGGCATTGTCTGGATCATATTGTCGCCCTTAATATAGAAAAGGTTCGCGCCGTAGGTAAAGCCGTCGCTCAAACGATGGCGCCACGACAGCTCGTAGTTCCAGAGGCGCTCAGGCTTGAGGTCGGTGTTCGACGGGGGATAGAGATACATCTCGCGCATCGACGGGTTGCGGAAGCCCTTGCTGGCCATTGCCTTGATCTCGCCAGTATCAATGGGACGCACGACGACGCCCGCCTGCGGCACAAACTCCGTGCCGGTGATGGAGTGATGGTCGAGGCGCGCGCCAAGGTCGACAGTGAGCCACTCCAGAAGATCCTGACGGAAGTCGACGTAGCCGGCAATCTCGTTGCGGTACGACTTGCCGCTCTGCTTATTGGGCGTATCGAGCACGTCGCCCGTCTCCTTCGAGGTGTAGTAGGCGTTGCCGTAGATGTGCATGTAGTCGGCACCGACGGTTAAGCCTCCCCCCAGCCCCCTCCCGAAGAGGGAGAGATTGATGTGCTGATACCAGGAGACGCCCGTCAGCGCGTCCTTCGAGCGGAAGTAGCGGGCTGTGGGTTTGGCGGGGTCGGCGGTGCCGTCGTCAATCTTGTGGCGGCCGAAGTTCGAGTAGACGCTTAGGGCACCGCTCGTGCGACCGTAGTGGTTCTCGACAGCGGCTGAGACGACGCCGCGCGTAATCCACTGGTCAGCGTCGTACATCGGCTTGTCGGCAGAGCCGGGATAGCTGGCGTTGAAGCGCGTCAGGTTGGCATCGACGTAGGCGTTCCAGTGGTCGTTGAGGTCGTAGCCCAACTTCATGTAGCCGCCATACTGCTCGAAGCCCATGCGGGGGCGGTGGTTGTCGGTGCGGTTATACTGTGCGGCGACGGTGCTGCTGAACTTGCCGCTGCGCACTTGGTTGGAAGCCTCCGTCTGTACGGTGCCATAGCTGCCAGCCCCTACCGTCACGTTTGTCGCGATACCATCATGACCTGCTTTGGAGCCACGAGTGACTATATTAAGAACGCCACCCATCGCGTTAGAGCCGTAGAGCACGGAAGCTGGGCCGCGCAGCACCTCGACACGCTCCACCATCATCGTCTGGTAACTGTCGGAGATGGGGTGGCCATAGATGCCCTGATACTGCGGATGGCCGTCGATGAGAACCATCAGCTGACCTGCGCCGCCCGTGATGCCGCGCAGGTTGATACCCCCCGCAGCACCCGTTGACACGCCATAGCCCATCATCGACCGACTGGTGACAAAGAGTCCGGGCACCTCGCGCATCACCGTCGGCAGCACGCTTGGCTGATGTTCTGCCGTCAGCAGGTCGCGCCCGACGACGGTCACCGTCATTGGCAGATGCCGAACGTCGGTAGCATTGCGCGTACCCGTTACCACAACCTCCTGTAGTGCCAGCGAGTCGGCTGTTATTTGTGCCTGTGCCAGACTGACAGTCAGTCCGCACAGGGCAGTAATCATCGTTCTTCTCATTCCGATTTGTTTTTGCGTCTCGATTGTTGTTGGTTGCAAAGGTACAAAGAATTCCCCAAACCTGCAAGCAAAACAAGCGATTAATTACATTTCGGCCCACGCAGCATGGAGCCGATGAAGCATGGTGGTACTTTCGCCGCACGAGCCCGTATGCTGGATGTGAATGCCGCCGAAGGGATTGGAAGCAACGGGAGCCGAGAGACTGACGGCATGGGGCAGCGTGCCGTCGGCAGGACGGGGCGTGGTGGTCTCTACACGGGCTGTGAGCTGACCATTGGCATAGCTGAGGACAATGGTACAGCCGGTGCGGTAACAGGTGGCGCTGACAGGGTCGGTCAGAGGAGTGACTACCCCATCCTTGTATTCCACCAACAGGAAGTCGACGGCCTTGGCGTGCTTCGCGGTACGGACAATGCGGAGACCGTAGCCCGTCAACGAGCGCGTATCGAATTTCAGGCAGACGTCCATATACTGGCCCGTAGCCGAACCGAAGCCTTGGCCGGCAGTCTTCGTGGGGTCGACATTCAGCGTGAGCGACATATTATGATAGGTACGTTTGACAGGCGTATACCTCAGACGGGCTCCCCGCTGCGCCTGCAACAAGCCCTTGCCGACGGCACCATTGTAGCCCTCGCCATACTCCCACATCGGACGGTTGCGGTCGAAGCGCCAGTCGTAGGCATCGGTGTCGGCAGGCTTGTAGCCGTCAACGGTCCAGTAGCCTTCAATGACCTCCGGCTGCCACTGGCAGGGGAAGTCATGGAAATCGGTCGAGAGGCTGTCGATGCGTTTCTGGCGCTTCGCTTTCAACGTAACAGATGTGGCGGAGCCGTAGTCGCTGCGGCTGGACTTCGGCTCGATAACGGCCGTAATGGTGCAGCCGGCGTCGGCTTCCGTCAGGTGATATGTGCGCTGGGGAGCGTCGTGGGTGGTGCTGACGACGATGCCATCGCGCTGCCACGTGATGCGCGACTCGTCGCGGCAGCCCTGCAGGTCGAGGCGATAGTCGAGCAAGAGGCTGTCGGCACGCCGGCTGATGCGCGGCTTGCGCAATAGGGCGGGCGGTGACAGCAGCGAGGGCTTTAGGACGATGCGGCTGGCCGCCTCGCGACCGTCGGCGGTATTCGCGACGATACAGAAAGTGGCGTTTTCGTTTGTCTCATTCGTCAGGGTGAAGGTGGCCTTACCACCGCTGGTTTGAGTGAGTGAGGCGAAGGACTCATAGCCAGGCTCTATGCGCCACGTGGCATCGCTGTCGGAGCTGAGGGTGAGTGTGGCGGGCGAGCGGAGGTCGGCCTCGTGGCGGCTGATGGCAAGGAAAGGCGGCTGGAGGGAGGCACTGCAACGCTGTTGCAGCATAGGGGACATGAGGATGGTGTTATCGGGGTGGCGGTTGCCGATGACGTAGGGCTTGCCGTTCAGCGTGAAGCCGCCCTGATAGCAGCGGAGCCAGCGCTGCGGATAGGCCGTCCAGCCGATGTTGATGCTGTCGTCGGGGGCGTGGTAGCGGCAGTCGACGACGGTCACGGGGCCTCCCTGCTTGCAGAAGTACATCTCACGGCTTGGGCCTTTCAGGTAGAAGTCGCAGTCGATGAACATCGCACCACGTCCGAAAGTGCTCCAGAAGGGCTTCTGACCGTAGAGGTCGAAGTCGCAATGGCGGTAGACGGCCGTGCCGTTGAGCGCATCGTCGGTACACTCGAAGTGGCAGTCCTCGTAGTAGGATTCGGTGGCTCCGTTCAGCGGATTCAGGTTCAGACGACTGATGAAGCGGACATTCTTAGCCAGCAGACTCCGGCCGTGAACGTAGCCGACGTGGGCCTGGGTGATGGCGTCGCTGCGCTTCTTGCGCGATAGGGCGGGATTCAGCGGATAGTCGAGGTCGACATTGCAGAAATTGCCGAGCGTCAGGTTCACCACCTGCAGCGAGTCGCAATAGATGTCGAACATCGTGAAGTTGCCGACGGCTCCCTGCATCTGCCCGCGGGCCGAGGCGAACACCGTGTTGCGGGCGTCGGCATCGAGTCCCACAAGCCGCAATACCTTACCACGAATAACGCAACCGAAGGGCTCGCGGCCATTCTCGCCACGCACCACCTCGGGCTGGTCGGGGTCGTCCACCCAGTAGACGCCCGGACGGACATAGAGCGTGGTGGTGTCGGCGAAGTGGGCTACGGCATCGCGGAAGCTGTTATAGACAAAAGGCCTGGCCGCCACCTCGTCGTCAGAGAGCGAGCCGTCGAGCAGCAGTTCGCGCTGGGCTGAAGCCAGCAGCGGCAAGAGAGCCAATGTCAGTAACAGTTTCCGGATGGTCATAACTGGCTTAGTCTTCGTCCATCGGATAGCGGACGCCCCACTTCCGGCGGAGGCCGTCCATGAGCTGCATCATATAGAGCGTCTCGGCGTGAGACATCTCACGGGGTTCCTTCAGACCGTCGATGAGCGCCTGACGGCAAGCCAGGAACTGGTACTCGTAGCCCGTAATCTGCTGCGGCACGCGGATGGTCTCGATGTAGGTGCGATCGGGACCATTCACCGTAATTGTCTGGGGATTATTGATGTTGTCGATGATGAGATTGCCCTCAGTGCCCGCAATGACGCCGATGTTGTCGCCCACGCATTGTGCCGACGACTGTACGTTGGCCAGGATGCCGTCCTTGAGGATGATGGTGATGGCGTTGGTGAGGTCCATGCCCGTCGCCGACTTCACGCAATGCCCGTCGATGGACTCGATGTCGCTGTCGGTGAACATCCGCACGAAGTTCAGCGCATAGACGCCGAGGTCGAGCAAGGCTCCACCGCAGAGATCGGGCCGCATGATGCGGGGCTTGTCGCCCATCGAGTAACCCAGCGTAGCGGTAATGAGTCGGGGCTCACCGATACGTCCGTCAGCTATCAGCTTGCGGACTATTTCGACGGCAGGCTGGTAGCGCGTCCAGATGGCCTCAGCGAGAAAGACGCCCCGCTCGTGGGCCAGGTCGATGATTTCCTTTGTCTGACGGGCATTGGCCATAAACGCCTTCTCTACCAGGCACGGCTTACCGGCCAGCAGAGCCTCGCGCGTCACGTCGTAGTGGTGCGAGTGAGGCGTGCCGATATAGATGAGGTCTACGTCAGGGTCAGCTATCAGCTCCGCATACGAGCCGTAAGCCTTTGCGATGTTCCACTTCGCGGCAAAAGCCTCCGCCGTTTCCTTCCTGCGCGACCCGACGGCGTAGGCTTCGCAGGTCTCCAGTCCATTCAGGGTGATAGCCGCCTTCTCAGCAATCCATCCCGTCCCGATAATTCCTACTTTCATAGTCATGACTTAATAAAATTTGACAACGTCGTCGAACGGACGGTGACGGGGCTGCACGGGCTCAGCAGCACGGTAGCCGAGGGCGATGACGGCCATCACGGCCTCATTCTCAGGGATGGCGAACAGGGCACGGAGCTTGTCGGCATCACGCATGCCCATGATAAGCGTGTCGAAACCCATGGCGCGGGCCTGAAGCACGAGATAGCAGTTTGAAAGACCATTGTCGTAGGCTCCCCAGCCGTCGCCCACCTCATTGGCGGGGTTGCCGCGGAAAAAGCCCGACTTGCCGCGCTCGTAGGTCGAGACGATGAGCACGGGGGCGTTCTTGATGCGGTCCTTGTTGCTGCCGACGAGGTCCTGCACGGCGGCCAGCTTCTCAGGTGAGATGGCTACATAGTACTTTGTCGGCTGTTGGTTGGCCCACGAGGGTGCTTCCTGTGCAGCGGTGAGGAGCGTGCGCACCTCCTGCTCCGTGATTTTTTTCGTGGCGTCGTAGTTACGAATACTGCGACGTGAGTTCAACACTTCGTCGAACGACGGGGAATTCTTCTGCTGCGCACAGCCCGGCAACACGAACAATGCAGCAAGGGCGGTCAATACCAATAGTTTATTCATCTTCGTATAGTTTTTAATTGATGGTTGTAGTTTGACTCAATGGCAGATTGTCGGACGAACCGCCGACGAGGACGGTGAGGTCGCCAGCTTCCAGCAGCCACCACTGATAGGCTTCATCCCAATGGCAGAGGTCGGCATAGCGCAGGGCGATGCTGACTTTCTGACGCTTATGTGCCTTCAAGGCCACGCGTTGAAAAGCCTTCAGCTCCTTGACGGGACGCTCGATGGCTGAGTTGGGGCGCGAGACGTAGACCTGTGCCACCTCCTCGGCATCACAATCGGATGTGTTGGTAAGCGTGAAGCTCACGTCGAAGCCTGCAGCGGTAGGAGTCACGCGCAACTTGCTGTACTGGAACGTGGCGTAGGAAAGACCAAAGCCGAAGGGATAGGCTACGGCGACATTCTTGGTATCGTACCAGCGATAGCCCACGAGCGACTCCTCTGAATAGTTGGCTACGGGCTGATTGGCCGTGCGTGCTGCACGGTGGTTCTCGCCCTGATTGACCAGTCCGACGAAGATGTCGCCCTGACTGTTCTCGGTGTTCTGAGGATAGGTGCCCAAGGCGTAGGCGGGCACATCCTCCAGTTTTCTGGGCCACGTCATCGGCAGCTTGCCCGACGGCGATACCTGTCCGGTAAGCACCTGGGCCAATGCCTGACCGCCCATCGAACCGTTGAACCATGAGGCGACAAGCGCGCCTGAGACTTCATTGACGGTGGATACATCGACGGGGCCGCCAGAGACGATAATCGTTACGAGCCGCTTATTGGCCTTGGCCAAGGCAGCCACCAGCTCGTCCTGTCCAGACGGCAGCATGATGCTCTTGCGGTCGGAGCCCTCAGTCTCCACTTCGCGGTTGTTGCCGGCAAAGAAGAGGACGAGGTCGGCCTGCTGTGCTATCTGCACGGCCTCAGCCGTCAGCTGGGGGTCGGCGGTCTGCTGCGGATTCTGACGCCTGTTGCGGCCGCCACGGCCTAAGCTCTTGTAGCCTGGAGCGTAGGTAATCTCCACGCTGCTGCCGAGCAAAGCTTTCAGACCGTCAAGCGGCGTCACCTCACGCCGCGTCTTCACGCCGGCACCAACGCCTCCTTGCGCCATCCGTGTCACGGCATTCTCGCCGATGACGGCAATGCGCTTCGTCTGTTTCAAGTCGATAGGCAGCAGACCGTTGTTCTTCAGCAGCACTATGGAGCGCCGCGCCACCTCGAGGGCCGTCGCCATCTCTTCGGCATTGCCGACGGGCGTCTTGTTGGCCTCCTCCTTGGCAATGGGCTTTACCGTCAGCCGCACCCTGAGAATCTCTCTGACGCGCTGGTTGATGACCTCCTCGCTCACCTTTCCGGCCTTCACCGAGTCGAGCAGAGCCTGCCCCATGAACCGGCTGCCGGGCATCTCGACATTCATGCCCGACGTGACGGCGTCGACAGTAGAGTGGACACCACCCCAGTCGCTGATGACCATACCGGGGAAGCCCCACTTATTGCGGAGCACATCGGTCAGCAGGTAGTTGTTCTCCGAGCACCAGCGGCCATTCACCTTATTATAAGCTGCCATCAAGCCCCAGGCATCAGCCTGACAGACGGCCATCTCGAACGGCCGCAGGTAGATCTCGTGCATGGCGCGTTCAGAGATACGCACGTCGACCGTGCCGCGATGGTCCTCCTGGTTGTTCAGCGCGTAATGCTTCAGGCAGACGGCCGTACCGTCTTCCTGTGCGCCACGTGTGTAGGCCACTGCCAGCTGACCGCTGAGCAGCGGGTCCTCGCTCAGGTATTCATACGTGCGCCCGCCGGTGGGTATGCGCTGTATGTTGATAGCGGGACCGAGAATCATGTCCTTGCCGCGCAAGCGGGCCTCACGGCTCATGCCCAGCCCGTAGGCGTAGGCCCACTCTGTGCTCCACGTCGCAGCTAATGCCGAACCTGTGGGAAAGAACGTGGCCGAGTCGGTAGTCAGATGGGCAGAATTCCACGAATGGGGCTCCATCTCCTCGCGGATGCCGAACGGACCGTCGGCATACTCCATATCGGCAATGCCCAGCCGCTCGATGCCCGCCGACGAGAACATGTTCTTGCCGTGAAGCATGGCCACCTTCTCCTCCAGCGTCATCCGGCTGATGATGCCGTCAATCTGCGCCTCATGGCTGAGCAGTTTCGTGGGGTAGGTCTGAGCCTCCGCCGTGACAGACGAAACAGCCAGCAATGTGCCAACGAATAATCGAAATGCCTTCATATCAGATACCCATCAGCAAGTCCACCAGTCCCTTGTCCTTGAACGTATGCTTCTGCTGGTCCCAGAAGCCGAAGTCGGCATCGTAGCACCACGTCGTCCAGGCGATGTTGTTCTCCTTGAAGACGGTCAGCATGTCCTTCGTCCACTTGTAGGCCAGCTCGCGGTCGACGGGTTCGTAGACGCCCCACTCGCCGCAGAACAGCTGCAGGCCATACTTGTTGGCAGCGGCAATGGCATCGGCGAAGTCCTGACGGATCTTGTCGATGTTCCACTCTTCCTTGGTGTACTGCTCCAGTTCAGGCTTCAACGAGTCGGGAGCAGCCTCGTAGTCTTCCTTCGACACCAGGATACCAGGATAGTTGACCTTGCCCGTGTACTTGCCGATAGGTGTCCACCAAGCACCGTAGTGCGTCAGGATCATCGGGTTGTAGTAGTGGAACGAGAGGATGATGTTCTTGTCGCCCTCGGGCACCTTCAGGTCCTTGATGGTGCCGTAGCTCTGCCACATGTTGCTGCCGATGACGAGTGTGCGCTGCGGCTCACGCTCACGCAGTGCCTTGTGTACCTTCGCTATGAGCGCGTTCCACTGCTCGTGGTCGTCGGCCACCGGCTCGTTCATGAACTCGTAGGCCACGGAGTCGTTGCTGTAGCCCTTCAGCACGTCGCTCAGCTGGTACCACATATCGATGAGCTGTTGCTGGGCCTCCTCCGACGTGAACAGCGTGTTGGCGCTGGCCCCACCCTCGTTCACGGCGTTGAAGTAGTGCGAACGTATGATGTGCAGGTCGACGATGGTGCGCAGGTGGTGCTTCTCGGCCCAGTTGATGGCGTTGGTCATCAGCTCCCAGGCCTCGGGCAGCTTGTTGCCGTCCTCGTCCCAGAACTGCACCTCGTCGATGGGCAGGCGCACGAAGTCGAAGCCCAGCGAATCGAGGCGTGCGAAGTCGTCCTCCTGGATGTGCTTCTCGCGCGCCTCACCGCGCTCCTCGCTCTGCGAGAGCCAGTGGCTCACGTTCGTGCCGCGCCCGATCTTGAAGTCGTTCACGCCGTTGTTTGTCTCACTCTTGTTCGTGCAGGCCGTCATGGCCAGCATCGTCATGGCAACCAGTGCCAGATGGAAAATCTTTTTCATAGCTTATTGTTTTTACGTTAGTATTTTATCTTGAGCTTGTCGCCGCTGAGGTCCACCTCGAAGAAATGGGGCGTGCGGACGGTGCGGCCGCGGGCGTCCTTAGAATGGTGATGAACCGACATCACCCACTGGCCGTCGAAGCGCTGGAACAGCATCGAGTGGCCGAAGCCGGGCGGGGTAATGGGCTCAGGCTCCTGCGTCCACGGGCCGTCGAGGGTGCCGCTCTCCGAGTAGGCCACGCCCTGAGTGTAGACATCGTAGACCCACGAGGTCCAGACCATACCGAGCCGACCTGTTGCGGTGCGGAAGAGGAACGGTCCGTCGGTCACCTTGTTCCAGGTCACGTTGCCCTTCTCATCCTTCTCGCGGCTCCAGGGCGAGTCGCTGGCGCGGAAGAGTACTTTTGGCTCACCGATAGTACCGCCGAGGTCGGGCTTCAGTTCAATCTTCTCGATGGTGCCGTTCCAGTTCTGCAGCCACTCGCCGCAGAACACGAGGTAGGGCTTGCCGTCCTTGTCCCGCCAATAGGTGCCGTCGAGCGTCGGACGGTCGGCAGGCAGGTAGGTGGCGTCGCCAAAAGCACGATACGGCCCCATCGGATTGTCGGCGCGCAGCACCTGCGAGGCGCGCCGCTCGATGACGTTGCCGCGAACGGTGTCGATCTTCACCGCCTGGTTGGTGAACGTCGCGAAGTAGTAGTACCAGCCGTCGCCCGTCTGGTGCAG
>CAMHHO010000049.1:0-23489 GCA_946184965.1 uncultured Prevotellaceae bacterium
CGCATCTCGTCCTCGCTGAGGTCCTCGGTCTCGAAGAACTTCTCCATCAGCGTGTCGTCGCCAGCGGCGGCAGCCTCGACGAGAGCTGCCTTCATCTCCTTGGCCTTATCGAGCTGGTCGGCAGGAATCTCCTCGATGATGGGAGCGCCGCCCTCGGGCTTCCAAGAGTACTTCTTCATCAGCAGCACGTCGATGACGGCGTTGAAGCCGGCACCCGTGGCGATAGGATACTGAACGGGCACGCAGTTCGGGCCGTAGACATCCTTCAACTGACCCAGAATCTGGTCGAAGTCGCAGTTGTCGCGGTCGAGCTGGTTAACGAGGAAGATGACGGGCTTCTTCAGCTTGTCGGTGTTGCGGAAGGCGTTCATCGTGCCCACCTCAGGACCGTACTGGCCATTGATCAGGATGACGGCCTGGTCGGTGACGTTCAGGGCCGTGATGGCACCGCCCACGAAGTCGTCGGAACCCGGACAGTCGATGATGTTCAGCTTCTTGCCGTTCCACTCGGTGTGGAAGACGGTCGAGAATACCGAGTAGCCATACTCCTGCTCCACAGGGAAGTAGTCGCTCATCGTGTTCTTACCCTCTACGGTGCCGCGGCGCTTAATGATGCCAGCCTCGTAGACCATTGCTTCGGCAAGAGTAGTCTTGCCGCTACCCGCACTGCCAAGCAGTGCAATGTTTTTGATTTCGTTTGTTTGATATACCTTCATATCGTTTTAGATTTTTGTATGAATATTGGTTGCTTTCTTCAAAATCGTCGCCGAAATTAGTCATTTTTCGCGAAAACACCAAAGAAAGCTTTTAAATATTAAACATTATTAGTACTTTTGCACGCGATATGGCAGGATTATACATCCATATACCCTTCTGCAGAAGCCGCTGCATCTATTGCGCCTTCTACTCCACCACGTCGCTCGACCTGCGCCAGCGATACGCCGATGCGGTGTGCCGCGAGATGGTGTCAAGAGGCGGCACGGCGATAGACACCGTCTATCTTGGCGGCGGCACACCCAGCCAACTGACCATCGCGCAAATGGAGCAGCTGTTTCTATATATAAATAAGGTGTATTCCCTCTCTCCTCAAGCAGAGGTCACCATCGAGGCCAACCCCGACGACGTGACCGTATCCTTTGCTGCGACAGTGTCGCAACTCGGCATCAACCGCGTGTCGATGGGTGCCCAGACATTCGACGACAGCCGACTCCGCTTCCTCCGCCGGCGCCACACATCGGCACAAGTAGCCGAGGCCGTCGGCCGACTGCGCCATGCCGGCATCAGCAACATCAGCATCGACCTGATGTACGGCTTCCCCGGCGAGACTCTCGACGAGTGGCACCACGACATCGCCTGCGCCCTCGACCTCGGTGTAGAGCACATCTCGGCCTATTGTCTCTCCATCGAGGACGACACGCCGCTGCAGCGGATGAACGTCAGTCCTGCCGACGAGGAGACTGAGCGCCAGATGTACTACGCCCTCATCGACCAGCTCACACAAGCCGGCTACGAGCACTACGAAATCTCGAACTTCGCACGACCTGGTTTCCGCTCGCGCCACAACAGCAGTTACTGGACCGACCAGCCTTACACCGGCCTTGGTGCCGCCGCACATAGCTATGACCGTCAGCGCCGCCAATGGAACGTCAGCGACATCAACGCCTATATCAACGGCATTGAGAACGGCACCCCCGACTTCGGCTTCGAAATCCTCGACGGCGTCACCCGTTATAATGACCGTGTGATGCTTGCTCTGCGCACTTGCGATGGTCTCGACCTCAGCACGCTCACCGACGCCGACCGCCAATACATCCTTCCGCTTGCACAAAAGCACATCGGCGCAGGGCTCCTGCGTCTCTCCGGCAGCCGGCTCATCCTCACCCGCCAAGGTCTCTTCGTCAGCGACCTCGTCATCAGCGACCTGATGCAAATTTAGTGCCGTTCAAACTGTGCGTTTACTGCCGGGTAAAGGTGCTTTACCCGCCGGTAAAATGGCCTATACCCGCCGGGTAGCGGCGGGAGTGTTACTGAGCTTAGTCAGAAGAGTAAGAAAGCGAAAACTGCAGCGGTCAGATGTTATACTTATTTGTCTTGCGAGTGGCCTTGCGCGGAGCCTGGGTAAAGCCCTGGCGGGGACTCTTTACCTGACGGTAGTCGGCCCAACGCTGGTTAATCTTGGCAACATAGTCGGCTGTCTCGGAGCCACGCATGTAGCCATACTTCACTATCGGGTCATTATAATACTGAGGCTGAGCAAGCTTCAAGACATACTCGGAAATGTTGGACCACTGGTGGGTGTTACGACCGTCACGCTGGCAGAGAGCCATCGCGTCGCGTATGTGATGGCTGCCACCGTTGTAGGCTGCAAGAATGAAGTTGATGCGCTCGCGACGGTCCTGAATGTCGCTGAAGGACTGTTCAAGCTCGCCGATATACTTTGCTGCTGCGGCTATGCTCTTTTCGGGGTCGTACATCTGGTCGCGAGGCAGACCCAAGTGGTCGGCGGTGGCCGGCATAATCTGCATCAGTCCCTTAGCTCCAGCCCATGAAGTAGCCTTGGGGTCGAAGGTTGACTCCTGATAGGCTTGGGCTGCCATGAGGCGCCAGTCCCAGCGAATAGAGCGGCAATGTTGCATAAAAAGGCCGTCGTAGTGGGAGATGACGCCGCCCTTGCGGTCGAGCATAGGCGAAAACACGCGGCGCTTGACGCTGCGGCTGCTCAACAGATAGGCCTCCTGCTTGCGCACCTCTTCAAGACGCTCGGGACTGTTCCAGGCCTGAAGCTCACGCTCCAAGTCGTCCTTGGCGGGACTTGCCACGAGCCGCCCCACCTCGGTGGCGGCCATGATGTCGCCCTCGTCGGCATCGAGTTTCTGCTGCATCTCAACCGAGTCGCGGCATACCTCAACGCGCAAGCGGACTCCAAGCTGCTCGGCAAACTTCAGCGCCAGCAGGTACTGCGTGCCCAAATGGCGACCATGATAGTCGTAGTAGTACTGCGGGCCGCTCAGGGTGAGCAGAATCATTTCACCGCCGCTCTGAATTTCCTCAAGGTCAAAGTCGTCGTCGACGTCCATGGAGTCCATGACCTCGCCCCAAGGCGCCACCACCTTGCCCTGCGGCTTCTGCTCACGGCAAGCGACCAATAAAGTGGCCAATATGACGATATATACGACTTTAAACTTCAATTTCTCTACAATTTGGGCGCAAAATTACACATTTAATTGCACAATCGGAATTTTTTATGTACTTTTGCAGCACTTTTTCAAGATAATTAGACTTTATACATGTTAAGAATCGCAGTTCAATCGAAAGGACGTCTGTTTGAAGACACAATGAATCTGCTCAGCGAGGCAGACATCAAGGTAAGCGCCACAAAGCGTACGCTGCTTGTTCAATCGAGCAATTTTCCACTCGAAGTGCTCTATCTTCGCGATGACGACATACCCCAGAGTGTGGCGTCGGGTGTGGCCGACATTGGCGTTGTTGGAGAAAATGAGTTTGTTGAGCGTGGCGAGGATGCTGAGATTATCTCGCGTTTAGGATTCTCAAAGTGCCGCCTCTCGCTGGCTATTCCCAAGGAGATCAACTACACGGGGCCGCAGTGGTTCAACGGCAAGAAGATAGCCACCTCGTACCCAAACATCCTGCATAACTTCATGCTGGAGAACGACATCACGGCTGAGGTTCACGTCATCACCGGCTCGGTGGAAATAAGCCCGGGCATCGGTCTGGCCGACGGCATCTTCGACATCGTCAGCAGCGGCTCGACGCTGGTTTCGAACAACCTGCGTGAGGTGGAAGTAGTGATGCAGAGCGAGGCCCTGCTCATAGGCCACAAAGGCATGGACGCCGAGAAGCGCGACATTCTGGAGCAAATACTCTTCCGCTTCAAAGCCGTCAAGGATGCTGAAGATAAAAAATATGTACGCATGAACGCTCCCAAGGCCCGCCTTGAGGAAATCATCAACGTGCTGCCGGGTCTGAAGAGCCCCACCATCATCCCGCTGGCCGACGAAGAGTGGTGCTCGGTACATACCGTGCTCGACCAGAAGCGTTTCTGGGAAATCATCGGCAAACTGAAGGAGATGGGTGCACAGGGCATCCTGGTCACCCCGATTGAAAAAATGATATTATGAACATCATCAAATATCCCGCCCGCGAAGAATGGGCAAGCATTGTCGAGCGACCGCACCTCGACGTCACAGAACTCAACCAAACCGTAGCCAACGTGCTGGCCGACATCAGGCAGCGAGGCGACGAGGCCGTTAAGGGCTATGAACTGAAGTTCGACCACGTCGACCTTGACTCACTGGCTGTCAGCGATGACGAGATGGCCGAAGCTGAAAGCAAGATTTCAGAACAGCTGCGCGAGGCCATCGAGCTGGCTCATGAGAACATCCAGAAGTTCCATGAGTCGCAACGCTTCCGTTCGAAGAAGGTGGAAACGCAGCCCGGCGTGGTCTGCTGGCAGAAGAGTGTGGCCATCGAGAAGGTGGGACTCTATATTCCCGGCGGCACTGCTCCCCTATTCTCGACGGTGCTCATGCTGGCCACGCCTGCCAAGATTGCCGGGTGCAAGGAGATTGTACTCTGCACCCCACCCGACCGCCAGGGTTGTGTCAATCCTGCTATTCTGGTGGCTGCACGCGTGGCTGGGGTCAACAGAATATTCAAGATTGGCGGTGTTCAAGCTATCGGCGCCATGGCATACGGCACGGAGTCGGTGCCCAAGGTCTACAAGATTTTCGGTCCAGGCAATCAGTACGTCATGGCAGCCAAGCAGCAGGTCAGCCTGCACGATGTTGCCATCGACATGCCAGCAGGGCCCTCGGAGGTGTGCGTCGTTGCTGATGATATGGCCAGCCCGGAGTTTGTGGCTGCCGACTTGTTGTCGCAAGCCGAACATGGTGTTGACTCGCAGGTTGTGCTTATCACCACTTCGCACAAGCTCATTGACGACGTACAGCAGGAGGTGGACCGCCAACTCGACAAACTTCCTCGCAAGGAGATAGCGCAGCGAGCCCTTGAGAACAGCCTCATCATACTGGTGCGCGACCTGAAAGAGGCAATGGACCTGTCGAATGCCTACGCTCCCGAGCACCTTGTCCTGCAGACCGCCAACTATGAGGAAATAGCCGAACGGGTGGTCAATGCAGGTAGCGTCTTCCTTGGGCAATACGCCTGCGAGAGTGCCGGCGACTATGCCAGCGGCACCAACCACACGCTGCCCACTCACGGCTACGCTACCGCCTACAACGGCGTCAACCTCGACAGCTACTGTCGCAAGGTGACTTTCCAGCACCTGACCGAAGAGGGCGTGCGCAGCATTGGCCGAGCTGTGGAACTCATGGCCGAGGCAGAGCAGCTCGATGCCCACAAGAACGCGATGACCGTCAGAATAAACAGTTTAAAATGAAACCGTTAGAAGAATTGGTGCGACCAAATATCTGGTCGCTCGCACCCTATAGCAGCGCCCGCAACGAGTATGCCGGACGTGAGGCTCACGTGTTTCTCGATGCCAACGAGAACCCCTACAACAATCCCGTAAACCGCTACCCCGACCCCCTGCAACTGGAGGTAAAGGCAGCCATATCGAAGGTGAAGGGCGTGCCCGCTGAGTGCATCTTCCTCGGCAACGGCAGCGACGAGGCCATCGATCTGCCCTACCGCTGCTTCTGCCGTCCGGGCATCGACAATGTCGTGGCCATCGAGCCGACTTACGGTATGTATAAGGTATGTGCCGACATCAACGATGTGGAATACCGCCCCGTACTGCTCGACGACAACTACCAGATAACTGCCGACCGCCTGTTGGCCGCCTGCGACTCGAAGACCAAAATCATCTGGCTCTGTTCGCCCAACAACCCAACGGGCAACTGCCTTGTACGCGACGAAATCATCAGCACTATCAACGCCTTTGAGGGCATTGTCATCGTCGACGAAGCCTATAGCGACTTCTCTTCGCAGCCCTCGCTGCGCACCGAACTGACAAAACATCCCAATCTCATCGTGCTCAACACCATGTCGAAGGCATGGGGTTGCGCAGCCATCCGTCTTGGCATGGCCTTCGCCTCGCCTGAAATCATTGGGATATATAATAAGGTGAAATATCCTTATAATGTCAATCTGCTCACCCAGAAGCAGGCTCTTGAGGCCCTCGCCGACCCCTTCCAGGTCGACAAGTGGGTGCGCATGCTCAATCTTGAGCGCAGCCGCATGATCGACGCCTTCCGGCTGCTGCCAATCTGCGAAAAAGTCTACCCCACCGAGGCCAACTTCTTCCTCGCCAAGATGACCGATGCTCAGGGCATCTACGACAGCCTTGTCGAACAGGGGATTATTGTCCGCAACCGCACACGCATCAAGCTCTGTCGTGACTGTCTGCGCATTACTGTCGGCACCAAGAACGAGAACAACGAACTCATTGCCGCGCTGCGACAAATGTAGTGACTGCAGATTTAACTATTCATTTAATTAATACTAACCTATGAAGAATATGAAGAAATTACTTAACATCCTTGTTCTCTGGTCGTTCGCTCTGGCAACATGGGCACAGACAACACCTGCACTCGAACAGCTGAAGGCCGACCCACGGAAAGCCTACGGCACAGACTACCCCTACACCGGGGCTACCGCCAAGCTGACAAAGGCCCCGAAAGGCTATAAGCCCTTCTACATCAGCCACTACGGGCGCCACGGCTCGCGCTACTACTGGAACGCCATGCTCTATCGCGAGATGGACAGCGTGCTGACCATCGCCCACCGCAAAAACCAGCTCACGGCAGCCGGCGAGGAATTCCGCAAGAAGTTCGACGCCGCGAAGACGGAGCTGGCCACGGGCGTCAGCGAACTGAGCGACCTGGGCTGGGAGCAGCACCAGCGCATAGCCCGAACCATGTACAACAATTTCCCCGAGGTGTTCAAGAAGGGCGGCAACGTGCTGGCCATAGCCTCACTCAGTGGGCGCTGCGTCATCAGCATGTCAGGCTTCTGCCAGGAACTGGTGCAGTGTAACCCGAAGATTGAGATTCGCGAGCAGTCGTCGCGCTTTACCCTCGACGGCGTCGTGCCCGACGACCGTCAGAACCCAGCCCGCCGCGACTTCCCCAGCACCAAGCCCCGGTTCGAGAAGAACCGCGACCAGTTCAAGTACACCGACAACCTGGGCGAAACGGTTGTCAGGCGCGCCTTCACCAGCACCGAGGGCCTGCCCGGCAGCACGCACCATATCGGCGAGAACTTCATCAACCTCTACACCTCGCTGCCCAACATCGGCCACGAGGGCATGATGGGCAGCCTCATGACCGACCAGGACATTGCCGACCGCTGGGAAAGCTCGAACCTGGGCACCTACTCGTGGCTCTTCCCCCGCAAGAACATGACAATCCCCATCCTGGAGGACATCATCAGGAAGGCCGACGCCGTGATTGATGGCAGTAGCGACCGCATAGCCGACCTGCGCTTCGGCCATGACGACCGCTTAGGCCCCCTCCACATACTCATGGGCATCAACGGCGCCGACCGCGACCCAGAAGACCCCTACGAGGTGAAGAACTGCTACCAGAACTGGGAAACCTGCAAGGCCTGCAACATTCAGCTCATCTTCTACCGCAGCAAGAAGCAGGCCGCCGACGTGCTGGTGAAATGTCTGCTGAACGGCAGCGAGGCCACGCTGCCCCTGCCCGCCGACAACTATCCCTACTACAAGTGGAGCGACTTCAAGAAGTTCTATACCGATAGGTGCAACAGCCTAAAGGGTGAATAACGGCCGTGAATCCCGAACATTCACAATGAACGACCACACCATTATCAACGACCCGGTATTCGGGTTCATCAAAATTCCAAGGGGACTGCTGTACGACGTCGTACGGCATCCCCTTATGCAACGTCTGAACCGAATCAACCAGCTGGGGCTGGCATCGGTGGTCTATCCCGGCGCCCGCCACACGCGGTTCCAGCACTCGTTGGGCGCCTTCCACCTGACGAGCGAGGCCATATTGACGCTCCAGCAGAAGGGGAACTTCATCTTCGACTCGGAGGCAGAGGCCGTGCAGGCCGCCATCCTGATGCACGACATCGGGCACGGTCCCTTCTCGCACGTGCTGGAGCACACGCTGATACACGGCATCTCGCACGAGGACATCTCGCTGCTGATGATGGAGCGCATCAACCGCCAGACGGGTGGCCAGCTGAACCTTGCCATCAGCATCTTCAAGGGCGAGTATCCGAAGCAGTTCCTCCACCAGCTGATATCAAGCCAGCTCGACATGGACCGCCTCGACTACCTGCGCCGCGACTCGTTCTTCACGGGCGTTACCGAGGGAAACATCGGGTCGGCGCGACTCATCAAAATGCTCAATGTCGTAGACGATTCACTAGTCATAGAGTCGAAAGGAATCTACTCACTTGAAAATTTCCTGACAACAAGACGGCTGATGTACTGGCAGGTGTACCTCCACAAGACGGCCGTAGCCTGTGAAAAAGTATTGGTCAACACGCTGACGAGGGCCAAGGAACTGACACGCGGCGGGAAGGACCTGTTTGCCTCGCCCCCGCTGAAGTATTTCCTGCAGAATGATGTCGACAAAACCTGGTTTGACAGCCATGAGGAAACGCTCGACATGTATGGCGACCTGGACGACAGCGACATCTGGAGTGCGCTGAAAGCCTGGAAGTACAGCGACGACAAGATACTTTCGACGCTTGCCACCGACATGCTCGACAGGCACATCTTCAAGGTGGAGGTCAGTGAGACGCCCACCGACGAGGCGCGCATTGGCGAACTTGCCAGCGAGATAGCCCAAAAGATGGGCATCAGTACCGACGACGCCCGCCGCTACATGATGAGCATCAACACCATCCAGAAGGACATGTACGACACGACGGACGACAGTATCACAATTCTTTACAAAGACGGCTCAACGCGCGATATTTCCGAAGCTTCCGAATTGCTAAATGTGCAGTTACTTTCTAAAAAAATAAGAAAATATTACCTCTGTTATCAGCGTTTCGAATAATTTTTGCTACCTTTGCAAGCAAATTCAGAAACAACCCTTATGGAATTTACAGCGAAACAGATTGCAGAGCTAATTGAAGGACGGATTGAAGGTGACGAAAATGCCAAGGTCAGCTCCTTTGCCAAAATTGAAGAAGGCCGCGAGGGCGCCATCTCGTTCCTCTCGAATCCCAAGTACACCCACTTTCTATATGACACAAAGTCGTCCGTCGTTCTCATCAATGAGGACGTGGCGCTTGAAAAGCCTGTCGCCCCTACCCTCATTCGTGTGAAGAATGCCTATGAGAGCGTTGCACGGCTGCTGCAGATTTATGACTCGATGAAGCCCAAGAAGACGGGCGTCGACGCGCTGGCCTTCGTCTCGCCGTCGGCCACAATCGGCAAAGACGTGTATATCGGGCCATTCTGCTACATCGGCGACGGCGTCGTCATTGGCGACGGCACCCGCATCTTCCCCAACGTGACCATCTACGACGGCACCCGCATCGGCCAGCGCGTGACCATTCACGCCGGAGCCGTCATCGGTGCCGACGGTTTTGGGTTTGCGCCTAATCAGGAAGGCTACGAGAAGATTCCGCAGATAGGCATCGTCATCATCGAGGACGACGTGGAGATAGGCGCCAACACCTGCATCGACCGCTCGACGATGGGCCAGACCGTCATTCATCGCGGCGTAAAACTGGACAACCTCATTCAGGTGGGCCACAACTGCGAGATTGGCGAGAACACCGTCATGTCGGCCCAGGCAGGTATGGCCGGCTCTACGAAGGTCGGCGCATGGTGCATGGTCGGCGGCCAGGCAGGCTTCTCAGGACACATCACTATTGCCGACAGGACCTTTGTCGGCGCACAGAGCGGCGTCATCAGCAATACCAAGGGCAACGGCGAACAGCTCATCGGTGCTCCTGCCGTGAACCCCAAGATGTACTTCAAGGCCAGAGCCCTCGACGCCAAGCTGCCCGAGATGTACCGCCAAATAGCTGCCTTGCAGCGCGAAATTGACGAACTGAAAAAGAAACTTTAAGAGATATGAAACAAAAGACATTAAAAGGAAGTTTTTCATTGTGCGGCAAAGGCCTGCATACAGGTCTCAGCCTTACAGTAACTTTCAACCCGGCACCTGAAAACAACGGCTACACCATTCAGCGCATCGACCTGGATGGCATGCCGACCATCGATGCCGTCGCCGAGAACGTCGTCGACACGCAGCGTGGAACGGTTCTGGGCAAAGGCGACAACCTGCGCATATCGACCGTAGAGCATGCCCTCTCGGCCCTTTATGCCCTAGGCATCGACAACTGCCTGATTCAGGTTAACGGTCCGGAGTTCCCCATCCTTGACGGCTCTGCCATTAAGTATGTTGAGAAGATACAAGAGATTGGCATTGAAGAGCAAAATGCACCCAAGGACTGGTACATCATCCGCAAGAAGATTGAGGTGAAGGATGAGCAAAGCGGCTCGTGCATCACCATCCTGCCTGACGACGAGTTCTCGCTCACAGTCATGTGCTCGTTCGAGTCGAAATTTATCAACTCACAGTTTGCCACCGTCAACAGGGTTGAGGACTTTCCAACCGAAATTGCCCCTGCCCGCACGTTTGTTTTTGTCCGCGATATTGAGCCTTTGCTGCAGGCCAACCTGATCAAGGGTGGCGACCTGGACAACGCCATCGTCATCTACGAGCGCCAGACCACACAGGAACGGCTCGACATGCTGGCTGACATGATCGGCGTAGAGCACCGCGATGCCAACGACTTAGGCTATATACAGCACAAGCCGCTGGTCTGGGAGAACGAGTGTACGCGCCACAAGCTGCTCGACATCATCGGCGACATGGCACTGATAGGCAAACCCATCAAGGGCCGCATCATTGCCACACGCCCCGGACATACCATCAATAACAAGTTTGCCCGGCTCATGCGCAAGGAAATACGCAAGCACGAGATTCAGGCTCCTATCTACGACCCCAACGACGAGCCGGTCATGGACGTGAACCGCATCCGCGAACTGCTGCCCCACCGCTATCCCATGCAGCTGGTCGACAAGGTGGTGGCCTTAGGTCCGATGAGCATCGTCGGCATCAAGAACGTCACGTCAAATGAGCCGTTCTTCCAGGGGCACTTCCCGCAGGAGCCCGTTATGCCCGGCGTGCTACAGGTAGAGGCTATGGCGCAATGTGGCGGACTGTTGGTACTGAACTCACTTGAGGAGCCTGAGCGCTGGTCAACCTACTTCATGAGGATTGACAACGTGAAGTTCCGTCAGAAGGTGGTGCCCGGCGACACGCTCGTCTTCAAGGTCGACCTCCTGGCTCCCGTCCGTCACGGCGTCTCGTCGATGAAAGGTTACGTCTTCGTTGGCGATCACGTAGTCACCGAAGCCAGTTTCACCGCTCAAATCGTTAAAAACAAATAGTAAATGAACACAATACACCCATTGGCCATCGTCGACCCCGAGGCAAAACTCGGCGACAACAATGTGATAGGACCGTTCTGCGTGATTGACAAGAACGTCGTCATCGGTGACAACAACAAGCTGCTGAACAGCGTCACCATACACTATGGCGCCCGCATCGGCAACAACAACGAGTTCTTTCCCGGCGCCAGCATATCAACCAAGCCCCAGGACCTTAAGTTCCAGGGCGAGGACACTACCTGCGAAATTGGCGACAACAACTCCATCCGCGAGAACGTGACCATCAGCCGAGGCACAGCCTCGAAGGGCAAGACCGTCGTCGGCAACGGCAACCTGCTGATGGAGAACATGCACGTGGCCCACGACTGCGTCATCGGCAACGGCTGCATTATCGGCAACTCAACGAAGTTTGCCGGCGAGGTCGTGGTCGAGGACTATGCCATCATTTCGGCCACCTGCCTGTTCCACCAGTTCTGCCGCGTAGGCAGTTTCATCATGTTCCAGGGAGGCTCGCGCACCAGTCAGGACATTCCGCCATACATCATTGCCGGAAAGGAGCCCGTGCGCTTTGCAGGCGTAAACCTGATAGGACTGCGCCGCCGGGGATTCGACAATGCCACGATAGAGGCCATCCACGACGCCTACCGTATTATTTACGCGCAAGGCGTACTGAAGGACGGTATTGCCGAGGCACGCGCCAAGTATCCCAACTCGAAAGAAGTGGAATACATCTGCTCGTTCATCGAGAACTCCAAGCGCGGAGTGATTCGGTGAGGAGATGAGGAGTTGAGGAATTGAGGAGAAGTAAGAAACTCATTGTCGTTACGGGGCCTACAGCCGTCGGGAAGACCGACCTCTGCATGCAGATAGCCCGGAAGCTCGACATTCCAATCATCAATGCCGATTCGCGGCAGTTGTTTCGCGAACTGAAAATCGGCACCGCCTCGCCTACCGAAGAACAGCTGAAGGCCGTCAGGCACTATTTTGTAGGAACGCTCAGCATCGGCGACTACTACAGCGCCTCCATGTACGAACAGGACGTGATGGCTCTGCTTAATGAGCTCTTCTTGGCGGGCGACTACGCTCTGCTGTCGGGCGGCTCAATGATGTATATCGACGCCGTCTGCAACGGCATCGACGATATTCCGACGGTCGACGACGCGACACGCGCCACCATGAAGCGCCGGCTGGCCGAAGAGGGGCTGGAGGCTCTCGTGGCAGAACTGAAACAACTCGACCCTGAGCACTACGACATCGTCGACCGCCAGAATCCGCGCCGCGTTGTCCACGCCCTTGAAATATGCCACATGACGGGCAAGACCTACTCCTCATTCCGCAAGGCCACGCGGCAGCAACGCCCGTTCGACATCATCAAGATCGGACTCAACCGCGAACGTGAGGAATTATACAAACGCATCAACCTGCGGGTAGACCAAATGATGGCCGACGGACTGCTCAACGAGGTCAAGTCGATGCTGCCACATAGAGACGAAAACGCCTTGAATACTGTAGGTTACAAAGAATTGTTCAACTATTTCGACGGCATCTGGAACTTGGACGAGGCCGTCGAGCGCATCAAGGGTAACACGCGCCGCTACGCCCGCAAGCAACTGACGTGGTTCAAGCGCGACGAACAGATGAGGTGGTTCCACCCCGACCACCAAGAATCAATAATGAACTACATATATCAATATGATTAAAGAAGAAAAAGGAAATAATATTCTGACCCGCTGCTGGCGAGGCGTGAAAGGCATCTTCGGCTGGTACATCGGCATCTTCAAGGGCCGGCCCTGGTACATCAAGATCGTCTCAACAGTGACCTCCCTCGTCGTGATGTTCGTACTCTACCTGCTGGCCGTCAACTTCAACTTCCTGTGGCTCTTCGGCAAGTCGCCGTCCATGCAGACCATCAAGGACAAGCGGCCGGCACAGGCATCGGAGATATACAGTGCCGACGGACAGCAGATAGGAAAGTTCTTCAGCGAAAACCGCACACCCGTCGACTACGAGGACGTCAGCCCCATCTTCTGGCAGGCACTCATCGATACCGAGGACGAGCGTTTCTACTCGCACCACGGCATCGACTTCACTGCCTTCGGGGCTGCCCTGAAAGACTATCTGCTGCACGACGACGCACGCGGCGCCTCGACCATCACCCAGCAGCTGGCCAAGAACCTCTTCCGCGTCCGCACCGAGTATTCCACCGGACTGCTCGGCCGCATTCCCGGTCTGAAAATGCTCATTATGAAGAGCAAGGAGTGGATAACGGCCTACAAGCTGGAGTACTTCTTCACCAAGGAGGAGATTCTGACGCAGTATGCCAATACCGTCGACTTCGGCTCTAACGCCTTTGGCATCAAGACGGCAGCCAAGACCTACTTCGGCATCACGCCAAAGGAACTGACCGCCGAACAGGCCGCCGTGCTGGTGGGCATGCTCAAGGCCACCACCTATTATAATCCGCGTATTCATCCCGACAATGCCATCAAGCGCCGCAACGTCGTGCTCGATAACATGGTGAAGCACAACCACCTGACGCAAGCGGCCTTCGACTCACTGAAGACCACCGAAATAGAGCTTGACTTCAGCGTTGAGAACGCCTACGACGGCAAGGCCAACTACTTCCGCGAGGCGGTGGCCAACGAACTGAGGGAGTGGTGCCGCGACAACGGCTACGACCTCTATACCGACGGTTTGCAGATCTACACCACACTCGACACCCGCATGCAGCGCTATGCCGAGGCAGCCGCCACAAAGCAGATGAGGCAGGTGCAGAACAACTTCAACCAGCACTGGGGCAAGACCAACCCCTGGCAGGACGAGCGCCATCAGGAAATTGCCGGTTTCATCGAGGATATTGCCAAGCGCCAGCCCTATTACAAAGTGCTGACGAAGAAATTCCCCAACCAGCCCGACAGCATCGCCTACTACCTCAACAAGCCCCACACGGTTAAGCTGTTCGACTATGAAAAGGGCACCGTGGAGCGCGAGATGTCGACACTCGACAGCATACGCTATATGGTACGGTTCATGCATTGCGGCTTCGTGGCCATTGAGCCCAACACCGGCTACGTCAAGGCATGGGTGGGCGACATCGACTTCAACTCGTGGAAATATGACAAAGTGACGGCTCAGCGACAGCCCGGCTCTACGTTCAAGCTCTTTGTCTATACCGAGGCCATGAATCAGGGCCTCACGCCCTGCGACCGCCGCCAGGACTCCTACTTCTCAATGAAGGTCTGGGACCCCGGCAAGAAGAAGGAGGTGACGTGGGCACCCACTAATGCCAACGGCTACTTCACGGGAGCCAACATGACGCTTCGTGCGGCCTTTGCCCAGAGCATCAACTCCGTAGCCGTCAAATTAGGCCAGGAGGTGGGCATCAGGAACATTGCCAACACCGCCCACGCTATGGGCATCAAGAGCGAGCTCGACCTCACGCCCTCGCTTGCCCTGGGCGCCAGCGATGTCAACCTGCTGGAGTTGGTGAACGGCTACTCGACGGTCGTCAACGACGGAAAAATGCACGAGCCCATCCTCGTCACGCGCATCCTCGACCGCGACGGCAACGAGATATACATCGCCCCCACCGAGCAGCGGCAGGCAATACCCTACCGCAGCGCCTTCTTTGTGCAGCAACTGCTGCAGGGCGGTCTCCGCGAGCGTGGCGGCACGTCGATGAGTCTCTGGGGATATGTAGGGAAATATACCGATTCAGAGTTCGGCGGCAAGACAGGAACGTCGAACAACCACTCTGACGCCTGGTTCGTAGGCGTCTCGCCCAAGCTGGTCTGCGGCGCCTGGGTGGGCGGCGAATACCGCTGCATCCACTTCCGAACGGGTGCCCTCGGACAAGGCTCGCGCACGGCATTGCCCATCTGCGGCTACTTCCTGGAGTCGGTATTGGGCGACCCCGCCTTCAAGCATTATCACGGCAAGTTCGACAAACCCAAGGAGTCAGACATCTCGCCTGATCTGTATGAGAACTGCCATTATGCCTACTCATACAACTACAACGACAGTACCGACCTCGACAGTCTCGGCTATGAGGGCTATGAAACCATCGAAGAGGATATTGAACTCGACGAGGAGGGCAACCCGATTGTAAAGCCACAGGAGACCAACGAGGCAGAGCCGGAAGCCACAAAGCCCAAGGAGGGCGCCACCGAAGCTACTGAGCCCAAGAAGAATGCGCAGCCACAATACGAGGACGTCTATTTTTAATGAATAGAGTGGAACTGGATTTAGACAACAAGGAGTGGCAGGATGCCCTGCAGATAGTGAACTACACGCGCCGTTCGCTCTTCCTCACAGGAAAGGCAGGAACGGGAAAGTCCACATTCCTGCGCTATGTAGCTGACAACACCAAAAAGACGCACGTCGTTCTGGCACCTACTGGCATAGCAGCCATCAACGCCGGCGGCTCGACGCTGCACAGTTTCTTCCGCCTGCCCTTTCACCCGCTGCTGCCTAACGACTCGCGCTACAATCGCCGCAACATCAAGGAAGCGCTGAAGTATACTTCGGCACAGCGGAAACTGCTGCGCGAGGTTGAGCTCATCATCATCGACGAGATCTCGATGGTTCGCGCCGACATCATCGATTTTATTGATAAGGTATTGCGCGTATACACGCGGAGCTATGAGCCTTTCGGCGGCAAGCAACTGCTGCTCGTAGGCGACATTTACCAGCTTGAACCCGTGGTCAAGGAGGAAGACCGCCAGCTGCTGCAGCCATTCTATCCGTCGGCTTACTTCTTCAACGCCAAGGTGTGGCAGCAGATGCCCATCGTATCGATAGAGCTGCGCAAGGTGTACCGCCAGACAGATGACCGTTTCATCGGCATTCTCGACCGCATACGTACCAACACCGCTACCGAAGGCGACCTCAGACTCCTCAACGCCCGCGTCGACAAATCGCCTTCCCAAAACACATCGCTGAGCATCATTCTTGCCGCACGCCGCGACGTGGTCGACTATACCAACGAGCAGCGGCTGGCTGCCCTTGACGGCAGTCCGACCATCTTCTACGGCATCATCAAGGGCGACTTTCCCGAGTCGTCACTGCCCACGCCTATGGAGCTGCAGCTCAAGCCCGGAGCCCAGGTCATCTTCATCAAGAACGACAAGGAGAAGCGGTGGGTAAACGGCACGCTGGGTACCGTCATCGCCATCGACGAGGAAGACGGCATCGTCACCGTTAGTGCCGACGATGGCCGGGAGTTCGACGTCGAACGCGAGGTATGGGAAAACATGCGCTACACCTTCAACGAGAAAGAGCAAAAGATTGAGGAACAGCAATTGGGTACCTACACGCAGTTCCCCATCCGACTGGCCTGGGCCATTACCGTACACAAGAGCCAGGGCCTGACGTTCTCACAAGTCACCATTGACTTCACTGGTGGTGTCTTCGCCGGCGGACAGGCCTACGTGGCACTCAGCCGCTGCCGCTCACTCGAAGGTATCACCCTCAAGGAAGCGCTGCGCCAGAACGACATCTTCGTCCGCGCAGAGATAGTGCAGTTCGCCCAGCGCTATAATAATCCGCAGCTCATCGCCCAGGCTATGCAGGAAGGCAAGGCCGACCGCGAGTACCACGATGCAGTCATGGCTTTCAACCAAGGCCGCTTCGACCTTTTCCTCGAAGCCTTCTTCAAGGCCATCCATAGCCGCTACGACATTGAGAAGCCAGCAGCCAAACGCTTTATTCGCCGCAAGCTGGAAATCATCAATCGGCAGAAAGCCACCATCGACGAACTGACATCAGCCCTTGCCGCCCAAAAGGAGATGATGAAGCGCCTGGCTGCGGAATACACGTTAATGGGACGCGAGTGCGAGCGCGAGCAAATGATTGATGCTGCCATCCGCAATTACGAGAAGGCCATCGAGCTCTATCCTGACGCTATTGACGCCAAAAAGAGGCTCAAGAAGCTGCGCAAACATTAAAGAACCTTAAAAATGCAAGTTGTGTTCCCACACAACAAATACACGTCAATTTTTTAAGTAAAAAAGTTTGGCATTTACAAAAAATTGGCTTACCTTTGCATCGTTATCCTGAAAACAATCTTTTTACCTTAAAAAGACTAATACCTATTGAAGATATAGAGCGACTGCCTGTGAAGGTCATCGCTTTATTTTTTTGTCCCTACCCCAACCGTTTTACGAGCGCAGCTCAGCCAGTTTCTGATGGTACATTTTCTTCAACCGACGGATGGCGTGGTCACGAATCTGGCGAACACGCTCACGCTTCAGTTCTAAGTCCTCGGCAATCTCGGCCATCGTTTCGTGCTCACGGTCGATGCCAAAGAAGCGGTTGATGACCTGCGTCTCGCGCTCGTTAAGTGACTGAAGCGCAAACTCAACAGCCCGCTCTATGGCTTCCGAGTAGACGCGCTCGTCAGCCTGTGGGGCATCCTGATTGATAAGCACCGAAAGCAGACTCACGCTGGAGCGAGAGCCCAACGGGGCATCAACTGACAACGGACGGCCATACCGCTTAGCCAGGGGGTCGGCATCCTTAGGCATTTTGTACAGACCGTTCTGCTGCTCGATGGCACGCTCCATCTGCCGGCGCACGTAAGGTGCAGCATAACTGACGAAGCGCGTCCCCCGCGAGGCATCAAACTTTGAGGCAGCATTGAGAAGCCCGATGTTGCCCTCGCTGACGAGGTCATCCATCTGTAGTCCCCGTCCCCGATAGCTTGCTGCCAACTTCACCACAAACCGCAGATTAGCCTCAACCAATTGGCTGACGGCACGCTGGTCGCCTTGCAGTATTCTCTCTGACAATTCACGCTCCTGCTCGTCGCTGAGCAGTTCCTGACGCCCGATTTCGTCTAAATAATTGTTTAAGCCGCTGTCTGTCATATTAAAAAGTGTATTTATGTGTGCAAAGATACGACTTTTTTTGTATTTTTGCCAACGAAATGAGAAGAATTATTATTTTTTTTATACTCGGCTACTGCCTGACAGCCTTGGGCGGACGTCCTAAGGTGGGACTGGTGTTAGGCGGCGGCGGTGCCAAGGGTGCCGCCGAAGTTGGTGTGCTGAAAGTCATCGAACGGGCAGGCATACCTGTCGACTACATTGCCGGCACCTCCATCGGAGCGGTCGTCGGAGGCCTCTATGCAGCTGGCTACACGGCCACTGAGCTCGATTCGATGTTCTGCCAGCAGGAGTGGCTGACGCTACTGACTGACCGTCGCAACGACATAGCCGGCGAACTATACCAGGTGAAAGACGGCGTCACCTACATCTTCGGCTTCCCCATCATGGGCGACCTGAAAGCGGGCGACATTGGCGGCTTTGGCATCATGCGGGGCGAGCAGGTGGAACAGCTCATCGACTCAATGGCTATCAGAAAAGGCTGTCGGAACGTCGACGAGTTGAAGATTCCATTCCGCTGTGTGGCAGCCGACATCCGTTCTGCCACCGAGGTCGTCATTACAAACGGTCAGTTGTCGAAAGCCGTCAGAGCATCGATGGCCATTCCCGGTATCTTCAAGCCTATCCGTCGCGATGGTAAGATTCTGGTCGACGGCGGCATGCTCAACAACCTGCCCGTCGACATCGTGAAAGCTATGGGTGCCGACATCGTCATTGCCGTCGACCTGCAGCAAGAAGAAAAGAAAGAGCGCAAGAACGACAACGACTTCGACATCATCGGCGGCCTGGGCGAGTTGTTGGGTATCGGCAGACTGCTCAACTGGCTGACCTCACGTCCCGACATTACCAAATACCTGGAGAATATCAAGCAATCGACCATCTACATCCATCCGCCGCTTCCTGACATGGATGCCTCGAGCTTCGGCAACAAGAACAGCTCGCGGATGATCAAGGTCGGCGAGGAGGAAGCCATGAACCACTGGGACGAATTGCTGAAACTGAAAGAACAGCTAAAGAATGATTAGCAAGAACCAGATAAAACTCATCCGACAGCTCGAGCAGAAGAAATTCCGCCGGCGCGAAGGTCTGTTCGTTGCCGAAGGGCCCAAGGTGGTGGGCGATTTGATGAACCGCCTGCAGCCAGCCGCCGTCTATGCCACCGACGACTACACCCCGCCCCAGCCTGTCGACGTGCAGCGCATCAGCGACGACGAACTGCGGCGCATCAGTTTCCTGCAACACCCGCAGCAGGTGCTCGCCCTGTTTCCTGTTCCTACCTTATCGGCCACCGTTCACCCGTCGCCCGACACACTTACGCTTGCTCTCGACGGTGTACAGGACCCGGGCAACCTGGGCACCATCATCCGGCTGGCCGACTGGTTCGGCATCAGCACCATCATCTGCAGCGACGATACCGCCGACGCCTGGAACCCAAAGGTGGTTCAGGCTACAATGGGCAGCATCGCCCGCGTGAACATGATCTACACTGATTTACCGGCACTACTTGACAGCTTACCCGCTGCTACGCCTGTCTACGGCACATTGCTCGACGGCGACAACATCTACACCCAAGAGCTTACCAAGGGCGGCATCATCATCATGGGCAACGAGGGAAAGGGGCTATCAGAGGCAGTCAGACAGCGCGTCAACCGCCGGCTGCTCATCCCTGCCTTCCGGCAGGATGACACGGCCGAATCGCTTAACGTCGCCATTGCGACGGCTATTATTTGCTCTGAGTTCCGGCGGCGCTGACTATGCGGTAAGCTTCTATGTCCTTCATGCCATTCAGGAAGGCAGCAGCGTCCATCCGCTTCTTACCTGCAAGTTGCAGCTCGTCAATCTGTAACAGACAGTCGGCCGTCGTAATGTACAAGTGCTTACGGTCGGCAACAATGCGCCCCGCCCCGTCTTCAGCATGGCGCTCGGTCATGGTCGAGCGAAACAGTTTCAGCACCGTCTCCCGCCCGTCCGGGCCGACAATCGTTGTCCAGGCTCCAGGGTATGGACTCAGGCCGCGAATGAAGTCGTAGACGCGCTTTGCAGGCTGCTGCCAGTCCACCTCGCAGGTCTCCTTAAACAGTTTCGGTGCCAGCTTCAGGTCGTCACCGTCAGGCTGCGGAATGCTGGCAGGCTGGCCGTTGGCAGCAACAATGCGCTCCAGCGTCTGCAGGCAGATATCGGCACCGAGGTGCATCAGTCCGTCGTAGACGTACTCCACATCAGCCGTTTCGGGTATGTCGAAGGGCAGCTGCATGATGATGCGCCCCGTGTCGATGTCGTGATCCAGGAAGAACGTCGTCACACCCGTTTGCGTCTCGCCGTTGATGACTGCCCAGTTGATGGGTGCTGCACCACGATACTGCGGCAGCAGGGCGGCGTGAACGTTGAACGTGCCATACTCAGGCATCGCCCATACAACCTCGGGCAGCATTCTGAAGGCCACCACCACCTGCAGGTTAGCCCCGTAGCCCCGCAAAGTCTCCACAAACTCAGGGTCCTTCATCTTCACCGGCTGCAGCACGGGTAGCCCCTTCTCCAGGGCATACTGTTTCACGGCTGAAGGCTGCAGCACAGAACCGTGCCGCCCAACGGGCTTGTCGGGCTGCGTCACCACCGCCACCACATGATACTGGTGCTCCACCAGCGCCTTCAGGGTCTCCACAGCGAACTCCGGCGTACCCATAAAGACGATTCTCAGGTCTTCCTTTGTCATATTCCTACTTTACGGAAAGGTTTTTACTGGACGCTGCGCTTCATGTTCAGTTCGGTGATGCGACCTTCGGGCGATACCTGGGCCGTCACCTTGTAGACCGTACTTGACTGTTCGTTGTCGAAACCGCGCACGGTATGCTGGGCAACGGTGAAATTAACGTTATAGCCATACTGGCCTTCGCCCAGTTTCACCTTTTCGATAGCCCAGTCGCCGTTGGGGGCAAACTCAATCTTCGACACATCGGCTTCATGCAGTTTCTCCATATATTGGCGAACGTCGGCCTTAGTGGCATTAGGCCGGTGCAGGAATGAGGTAAGCACAGGGGCAATGGTCGACGCCATAGCCGACTCATCCATTTGGGCAAGCGCATTGAAGAAGGTGGTGAACAGCTGGCTCACGACAAGACGGTCCTCGGGTTTCACCTTTTCAGCCTCAAGTTGTTCGTAGCTGGCATGGGCCTCGTCATAATAGGCACCGTCCTCATGATCCTCCATATACTTCTTGAAGGCGTCCGACGTGTTCTCATTCTTTGCAGCTATCCAATCAAGCGAGTCGATTTTTATGCCGGCCTCAACCACATGTCCGCTTTGAGGATGCAGTTTTACGAAGCGCTCAAAGGCCGTCTTGCTGTTGTTCACCATAGCGTCGTGCCAGTCGTTCTCAATCTTTTTGAGACCGTTCAGCAGTAGCTGAATTGAGTCGCGGTGAACCTTGGGAGCGTCTCCATACATGTCAAGGAAGTTCTGCAGCACCAGCGGCTCCGTGCTCTTAATCGCATTCTCGTAGGCACGCTGCTCAACCTGCCGTTCCTGGTTCTTCATGAAATAGATTAAAAGAAAGACAGCAATAAGCGCAATGACGAATCCGATGATGAGAGCGGCCATTCCGGCCTTCTTCTTGCGCGAACGCCGGGGAGCAGAATCTGGCTGCTGCCGGGCTTCTTCTTGCAGGGCTTTCTCCGCAGAGTGGCGCGCCACGGGGAGCACGTCGCGTACCGATGACGACTCCACAAGGTCAACACCCGTAGTCGAGGCGCCATTGATGCTGCAATGACAGTTAGGGCAGAAGGACTGCTCTTTGAATATGACTTCGCCACAGTCAGGGCATCGGGTGATTTTCCCGGCAATGTCTATACCACACGACGGGCAAGTCTTAGCTTGGTCGCTTACTTGATGACCACATTCAGGACACTTGATTAACATCTTTCTTATTTACAATTTACGGATTTTCGATTTTCGATTTATCAGTGGCGGTAGCGAATCTCGCGCAGGCCGTGACGCCCCATGAAGCGCGACTTGTCGACAAAGCCGTTAATGCCCACGATGCGCCCCTTGGCCGTATACTGCCACAGCGTGTAGTCGCGACCGTCGGCCAGCTCAGGCTCCTCGTCCGTATACATAGCTATCATCAGCTGATAGTCATCCAGTTTGCCGACGAGGTGCTTGTTGTAGAAATTACGGTAGGTATAGACCAGCGGCTTCTGACGGTAGGCACCCTCCATCAGATGCAGGAACTTCTGCAGCGAGTCGCAGAACTCCTCGACAGGCAGATTGGCCGTTGTCTCGACATCAACCATCGGAATAAGATCCTGTTCGCCGGGCAGGCATTGAGTCATGAAGTTACGCAACTGAACCTCCTGCGGCGTCTTGGGGCGATAGAAGTGGTAGCTGCCCACTTTCAGCCCGTAGCGGTGGGCCAGGTCGATGTTACGCTCAAAGTAGGAGTCAATGCGGTCGCCGCCCTCAGTGGCCTTCAGGTAGACGTAGGCCATCTTCGTGTTCTCGCCCACCGTCTCCCAGAACACCTGTCCCTGATAGTGGCTCAGGTCGATGCCATGAACGTGGCCGCAGGTGTCCTCACACATCAGGTAGGGGTTCACCAGGTCGCCGTCAGCATCGTAGACGGGCTCCGGAGCCTCCTTCACCACGGGTTTGGCCGCAGCCTTACGGACTGTCTTGCGCTTCGTCGTCTTCTGTTTTTTCTTCACCGCAGTCACCTTAGCCTTCGCGCGGCGCTTCTTCGGCTTGGCTGCCGACAGTTCGCCAATGGCCATGCTGACCAGCAAAACTATCAATATATATATGATTTTCTTCATGCTTACTCTGTTTCAAGGGTGCAAAGTTACTAAAAAACGAGAGAAGAACAAAGGAAAAACGCGTTTTTCTTTTCTTCTTCCAAAGCTTTATGACAATAGCATCCGAAAGCCCTCTCGCTTCGCAGAATTTTTAACTGTAACAAATTCAACGGGCCGAAAATTCGACCCGTTGACTTTCGCCCATATAACCTCACAATTCCCCTCCTGAGTTAGGAGGGGCTAGGGGTGGTCTGAAGAAGCGCAAAAGCGATACACATGTTCAGACCCCTCCTAACCTCCCCTGACTCAGGGGAGGAATTCTTCGCCGGGTGACGTTTCCTGATTTGGGTTGACTGTCAGTATGTCTAAACCCTAAGATTAGTT
>CAMHHO010000050.1:0-23435 GCA_946184965.1 uncultured Prevotellaceae bacterium
AGCTGACGAAGCTGGTGGAGGCCAAGGTGAAGGAGATTCCCGAGATGGAGAGCTTTGCCACGGCCTGCGGCTATGGTCTGATTTCGGGCAACGGCTCCAACTTTGCCACGCTCGTCGTCCGACTGAAGCACTGGGACGACCGCCCGGGCATGAACCACCTCATCGACCTCGTCATCGGCCGTATATACTTTGCCTGCAAGGATATCAAGAACGTGCAGGTGCTGCCCTTCCAGCTGCCACAGGTGCCGGGCTACGGTTCGAGCAACAGCGTGAGCCTCGTGGTGCAGGACCCCTCCGACGGCAACTTGTCGGAGTTTGCCAAGCACACCCAGAACTTCCTGAACAAGCTGGCCGAGCGGCCCGAAATCAACATGGCCATGTCATCGTACTCGGAGCGCTACCCGAAGTATCAGGTCGAAGTCGACCCCACACAGTGCGACCGTGCCGGTGTGTCGCCTAAGACGGTGCTCAGCACACTCGGCTCCTTCTGCGGCGGCTCGTACATCGGCAACTTCAACCAGTTTGGTAAGGTCTACCGCATCATGGCTGCCGCCTCGCCCGAGTACCGCCTCGACCCCTCGTCGCTGAACAACATCTTCGTCAAGGTGAAGGGCGGCAAGATGGCTCCGCTCGCTGAGTTCGTCTCGCTGAAGGAGATTGTCGGTCCGTCGAACATCGAGCACTTCAACCTGTTCCAGAGCATCACCTGCAACATCATGGCCAACGGCGCCAGCGAGGGTGAGGTTCACGAGATCATCGCAGAGGTGTTTGAGAAGGAGATGCCGAAAGGCTACACCTACGAGTACAGCGCCATGTCGCGCGAGGTGGAGGAAGCAGCCGGTTCAAACACCACGGCCCTCATCTACGTCATCTGCGTCATCCTGATATACCTCATCCTGGCTTCGCTCTACAACTCTTGGTTCACGCCGTGGGCCGTGCTGTTCTCCGTGCCGTTCGGACTGATGGGCGCCTTTGTGTTTGCATACCTCGGTTCGCTGGTTCACTTCCCCGGCATGGACAACAACATCTACCTGCAGACGGGTGTCATCATGCTGATCGGACTGCTCTCGAAGACGGCCATCCTGATTACGGAGTTCGCCTCCGAGCGCCGTGCCCAGGGCATGGGCATCGTCGAGGCTGCCTTCGAGGCCTGCAAGGAGCGTCTGCGCCCCATCCTGATGACCGTAGCCACGATGATTATCGGTATGGTTCCGCTGGTCATCGAGGGCGGCGCCGGTGCCAATGGTAACCGTGCCCTCGCCCTCGGCGTCATTGGCGGCATGAGCATCGGCACCGTTGCCCTGCTGTTTGTCGTTCCCGCCTTTTTCATCGTATTCCAGAAGCTTCATGAGAAGTTCCAGGGAAAGGAAGTTGCTGAAGTGAAAGAAGTGAAAGAAGTGAAAAGTGAAGAGTGAAAAGTGAAAGAAGTGAATATTATGAATTGTAAGAATATCATCACAGTCGCAGCCGTGAGCCTGATGCTCACGGGCTGCGGCCTTTACGATAAGTACGAAGCCCCCCAGTCATCCCCCGGGGGTGATACAAATGCCCTGTTTGGTATAGAAGCCCCCTCGGGGGCAGTAGGGGGGGCTTCTCTCGCCCAGATGTCGTGGCGCGAGTTCTTCACCGACCCGCTGTTGCAGCAGCTCATCGAGCAGGTGCTGGCCAACAACACCGACCTGAACTCAGCGCGCATCGCCGTGGAGAAGAGCGAGGCTTCGCTCAAGATGGCCAAGATGGCCTTCCTGCCGTCGCTCTACTTCTCGCCCCAGGGAACGCTGGCCAAGTTTGACGACAACCCGTGGTCGAAGACCTACAACCTGCCGCTGCAGCTGTCGATGGATGTCGATGTGTTCGGCTCGCTTACCAATAAGAAGCGCGCGTCGCAGGCAGTGCTCCTTCAGGCCAGGCTGCGTGAGGAGGCCGTTAAGGCGAACCTCGTCTCGGCCACAGCCCAGCAGTATTACATGCTTCAGCTGCTCGACCAGCAGCTGACCATCCTGACGGCTACCGACAGCCTCTGGAACGCCTCGCTCGAGACGCAGAAGACGCTCTGGGAGAATGGCAAGTCATATAGCACTGCCGTCAACCAGATGGAGTCGTCGTACCTGAACGTGAAGACACAGATAGTAGACACGCGCCGCAACATCCGTGCCACGGAGAATGCGCTGTGCAAGCTGATTGGCATTACGCCGCAGCACATCAGCCGTCAGAGGTGGGGCTCTTCGGCCCTGCATCATCCTGAGGCTCAGGGCGACACCGGCCAGCGTATGTTCGACACGAAGTTCCTGAAGATTGGCGTGCCCGCCGCTATGCTCGAGATGCGCCCCGACATCCGCATGGCCACTGCCGGCATGGAGGAGGCGTTCTACAACACCCAGGCCGCCCGTGCTGCCTTCTTCCCCAGTATCACGCTCAACGGCACTGGCGGCTGGACTAACTCTGCCGGCGGTGCAGTCGTCGACCCCGGCAAGCTGCTGCTCAGCTTCGTCGGACAGCTGACACAGCCCATCTTCGCCCGCGGTAAGCTGAAGGCCAACCTCAAGATTAACCAGCTGACGGAGGAAGACCTGCAGAAGAAGTACGTGCAGGCCGTCATCGACGCCGGCAACCAGGTGAACGAGGCCATGGCCGACTGTGAGGCTGCCCGCGAGAAGCATCAGTACTACCACCGTCAGGTGCAGGTGCTGCACGAAGCTTACACCGGCACCCACGAACTGATGGACAACGGTAAGGCCAACTATCTCGAAGTGCTCACCGCCCAGGAGTCGCTGCTCAACTCGCAACTCTCTGAGGCCATGAACATGTATAAAGGAGCCCAGGCCGTGATAGCCCTCTATATAGCCCTTGGCGGCGGTACTAAGTAAACATAGACTTGATTAAAAAACAATGTGTAACATGAAACAGAATAGTTTGCTTTTAGCCTTATCCTTGTTTTTAGGAGCAGGCAACATGATGTCCCAGAACATCTCCTCGGGACAGATGGACGAGCGTTTCAATGACGGGAAGATGCCCTACGGCTGGTATGCCAAAGGCTGGGTCGTCAAGGATAACGTTGCCCAGAAAGGGGAGGATTCGGAAGAGTCCGGCGGCTTCAACATCGCAGACCTCTTGGGCGGCGGTGAAGATTCTTACAACTACCTGATGACGCCGCCCCTGAACGTCCAGGGCGGTGAAGTGCTGGTGTTCTCGGCCAAGAAAGGCGGAGACGACAGCGGCATCAGTTCCTTCATGGGTGGCGAAAGCGACTCTACCTTTGTGGTAGAGCGGGCCATCTACGGTGAACACCGTTGGGTGAAGGTGGCCGACCTCACCTCGCAGCTCGATTCCACCTACAAGACCTTTACCATCAGCAATACTGAAGAGGGCGAATACCGGTTCCGCTTCAGGGCTGGCGGCAATGTGATGATCGACTCTGTGGCGGGCTTCCATATCGACAATGATGCACCTGACATCTACCCCGCTTACAACGACAAGAACATACAGCCCGTCGACCTCAGCGTGTGTACCAAGGACACGACCGCGACGTTCTGCGTCATCAATACGGGTACTGGTATGCTCACGGTGAACCTCTCGGCAGAGAATCCCTTTACACTTGACCAGACGAGCGTGAGCATTGAATACGCCGATACGGCTAAGGTCAACCTCACCTTCAACTACAGCCAGGGCCATGAGGGCAGGAACAGCACGATGCTTACCTTTACGACGACCGACAGCCGCGTTGAGGAAATTCCCCTTCCGATAGACGCTATCATCACTCAGCCGGGCGTATGGACAGAGGACTTCAACAACAACGAACTGCCTTACGGCTGGTTTACCGAAGGCTGGGAAGCAAAAGAAGGCGTGGCTACCGTGAAGAGCGGTGGCGGCGATGATTCGATGTCGATGTTTGGCGGCGGTAGCAGTGAAACATACTACCTGATGACTCCGCCCCTGACCGTCAGTGACGAGAAAGACGTTCTGCTCTTCTCTGTCAAGAAACCCGGCAGCGGTGGCATGGACTTCAGCTCTATGATGGGTGGCGGTGGCAGCAGTACGTCCTTCTTCATCGAGAAGTCTGTCTACGGTTCCGGCAAATGGGAGAAGGCAAAGGACTTCTCCAATGCAGTGGACACCACCTATACCACGCAGTGGCTCTCCAACCTGGAGCCAGGCGAATACCGTTTCCGCTTCGTTGCTTCCGACAGTATCGTCATCGACTCTGTGGCTGGATTCCAGATTGACATGAATGCGCCTGACCTCTATGTCACCCTCGACAGTGCTGTTGTGCAGAGTCTTGACTTTGGCATGCTCCGGGCCGATACCACCAGCACCTTTACCGTCATCAACACGGGAACGGGTACGCTCGAAGTTGCCGTTTCCTCTTTAGATCCAACACGTCTTGCCTTAGACCAGAGCAGCCTGTCGATTGCCGCTGGCGATTCTTTGCTGCTTAATGCCACCCTGCTCCGCGACGATGAGCGTCAGGGCGAGGTGCGCGAGCTGCTGATCTTTACGCCTGCTGATGAGCGGGTGAGCGGACAGGCTATTGCCTTCAGTGCCTACATCATCAAGTCTGACTCATGGTCAGAGGACTTCGAGCCCATCTATGTGATCGAAGACCAGACCTTCCCCCGCCGGTTCCCTGAAGGCTGGCAGACCACTGGCTGGATACTCACCGAGGGCGGCGACGACGACATGATGGCGATGTTCGGTGGCGGTAGCCAGGAGACGTCGTGGGTTGCCAAGACCGAGTCAAAGGAGTACGAGGTCATCACCCCGCGCCTGCAGGCCAAGCAGGGTCATCTGCTGCGCTTCACTGCCGATATGGGCGGCGGCTTCATGCAGATGTTCTCGATGTTCGGCATGGGCGGCGGCGACATCTCTTACCTTAATGTATATTATAAGCGTGACTACGACAAGGACTGGACGCTCTACAATACTTACTTCCAGAGCGACACCATTGTGTTCAAGGCTCCTTACTCAGGTTTCTATCGGCTGAAGTTCCAGGGCTCGGGTGTCTCGCTCGACGATTTCCTCGGCTTCAGCCTGCCTAAGGATTCCGTACAATTCATCGATACCTCGTTAAACCCGAATGTGCTTGACGAACTCAACGGCAAGGTGTTCAACTCGGTGTACTACCGCGTGGTCTCAGCAAAGGATAACGGCGACGGTACGCAAACGCCCGTGGCATGCACCGTCAGCCTGCCCTATGACTTTGACATCGACGAATATTACGCCCCGGGTACGGCACAGATCTATCAGCTGGCTTACGTCGACAGCATCTACCACCAGTTTATCTTCAACGAACTGCCTAACAATAAGATGGAGGCCTGGAAGCCCTACTTGGTGATTGTCAACCGCGGCGACCTGCGGTTCAATGCTATCGACGCCTTGTTCACAAGCCAGGTGCCCGAAGGCTCGCCAGTCTACGATTTCTATCAATGGTACTGGTACGGCACGAATACCGAGATTGGAAAATGGGTGAGCGCCTACAGGGCCTATACGTTAGACAACGATGAACTGCTCTACAGCCTGAGCGACAAAGGTGTTTGGGAGTATGTAAGGCCATATAGTACGGAGACCTTTAATGGTTTCCGCGGACTCTTCTCGGCCTATGATTCTGATTATCTGATTGTTCCCTCCCTGCCTTTCCGGCAGAATCCGGAGGTGGTTGAATATCAGCATCAAGAGGGTGAGTGGGAAGCCAGGAACTACGCCACACGGTTCTACCAGACTGACGGTGACAACAGCGGCGAGGTGGAAGAGAAAACCGACCTGCTCTATATCGCCGACTTCCAGGCAGGAAGCACCACAGGCATCAAGCCTACCATCCGTACCATCGATACCGACGGCACCCGCCGCTACTTCGACCTGCAGGGACGACAGCTGAACGTGCTGCCCGGTAAGGGAGTCTATATTGAAAACGGTAAAAAGCATATAGCAAAATGAAGCACTATAGAATAATACTCGTGTCTGTCCTGCTCGCCATGGCTGGCAGAACACTGGCCGACAACAGATCTGTTGTTGGCGACGTGACAGGTGACGGCTACGTGACCGCCGCCGACGTGACCGCCCTTGCGGACTTCATCCTTGGCCGTGGTGAGCTGGCCAACGAAGCTGCTGCCAACGTGAACGGCGACGCGACGGTAGACATTGCCGACGTGGCATCACTCATCAACATCATTGGCCGTACCGGCAATCGCAGCGAGCTGATCAGTCTCATAAACGACAATGCCAAAGCCCTGGCAGATGCCCTCAAGTCCGAATCGCTCAACGCCACATCGCAAGCCTTCGCGCAGCTGATGTCGCTGATTGAGCTCGACAAGAACTTCATTGCCAACATCAACACCCTCTTCAAGGGCATTTCCCAAAGGAATGCCCAACTCAGCCTCACCCCCGTAAAGGCTGGTTCAGAGTTGGCTGAAATGGGCTATCTGGCATACATGACCGTCGACACTGGTGGCTACGGCGTCCGGGTGATATTCGACGGAAAGGGAGGCTGCCGCGTTCTCTCTGCCGACAACCTGGAGTTCATCTTCCCCGCTACCGTCGATGGTATCGGCACGACACTCTTCAAGGTGATTATCAAGAACAGCAACAATTGCTATCAGACGGTTGCCGATGCAAAGCTGCCCAACGTGGAGCATTTGGCATTGATCAACCGCCTGCCGAAGTCGTTCACCATGACGCTGACAGCTCTCATCGACAAAAAGGAACAGACCTTGAGCGAGAGCGTCGTCAGCCTGGAATTGCCCGAGACTCCTGAGTCGGATTACGTCAGGCTCGATGCCAGCTCGTTCCGGATAACCGGCAAGCAGAGCACCTACCTGAATGACAAAGACGCGAGTGCCCTCGACTTCAGCCTCAGCATGGAGGATGCCAATATGGATTTCGACTATAGCTTCACGTGCGATGGAGAGGAGATTGTCACCAACAATGCCCAGATGGTGCTCTCGCAGGCGGGCAGCTTCATGGGGCAGATGTCTCTGGACGCCTTCAATATCGCTGACCTCAAGTCCTTCACCATCCGTGTTCTCAATGACCTCACGCTGTCGGGCTCTATTGCCAACGGTGCGGCATTTGCAGCAGATTATGCGCAAGCCATTAAGGACAGACAGTCCGACAACTCTGCCGACGCTTTAAGCAAACTGGTAGAATCGCTCAACAGCTCGTCGAGTATTCAACTCACTTCTGAGAAGATAGCCATGCCGGAGCCTGTCAAGCTCTGCTTGGTGAAGAAGGACAATCTGTACACGATTGAGCCTGGCATAAAGGATATATACAGCGACGATGTCATCCCTATCAGCCAGCTTGTTGACAGCCAAGTGATGGAACAGTTCAACAAACCCTTCAACCAGTCGTTTACCCCTTCGGGTAATTCTGCAGGTTCTGTTCTTAGGTTCTACTCCACATTCATGCGGATGTTGCCTTTGACGGGAGGAAAATAACAACTGAATGAGAGTGATTGCGAACAGCCATTGGCTGCTGATTGTCGCCCTTCTCGTTCTGACGAGTGAAGCCACTGCCCAGACGCTGACCCAATCCGAAAGGAGGGAGCGGATGGACAGTGCGCTTACCTCTCGTTACAATCGTAACAAGGGCATCGACACGGCCTACATCCTGCGACCACAAACGAAGTGGACTGTCGTAGGGCGTATCAATGTGTCGGGGGCGAAGATTGAGACCGAGGGAATTGATAACGGACTGCATTTCAACTCGGAGATGAAGGCCGACTACAAGTCGACACTGAGCGTGGCCGTCAGCTATTTAGGTCTCTCGCTCAGCGCATCACTCAATCCCGCCAAGCTGATGGGCAAGTATCGCGACTACGAACTGAACTTCAACTCCTACGGCAAGCGTTTCGGCTTTGACATCATCTATCAGAATGCCAAGAACTTCACGGGTTGGCACGACCACGACGGCATGGAGCGCATCGAGCTGCCTGCTGACATGCTGAAGGTGAAGACGCTGAACGTGAACGCCTTCTATGTCTTCAACAGCAGCCGTTTCTCCTATCCTGCCGCCTTCTCGCAGAGCTATATCCAACGTCGTTCCGCCGGCAGTTTCCTGTTGGCGGCGTCGGGACAGGGGCAGCATGCCACGCTTGACTGGGAACAGGAGATGCAGCTGAAGGTGACGAACATCGGCATCGGTGCAGGCTATGGCTATAACTACGTGCCCCGACAGGGCTGGCTGTTGCACATTTCGGCGTTGCCTACGTTCATCGTCTACAGCAAGACGTCGATGACTTTCGGCGACAACCGCATCCCCCTCAGCTACCATTTCCCTGAGTGCATCATCACCAGTCGCGGCTCTGTCGTCCGCCAATGGAGCAATAAGTTCCTCGGTCTGTCGATGGTATTCAACTACACCAACATTGGCAATGAGGACAAACTTGCGGTTTATAACGTTAAATGGCGTGTCCGCACATTCTTCGGCCTGAGGTTATAAATTCAAGTTTCGCTCACCTTTTGGGCGTTAAACCAAATTGGTCTTTTGGCACGGAAAAACACGGAAGGACGCGGAGCAAAACGTTATTCAATGAGAACCCCGTGTTCGTCAGTGCATTTCCGTGCCAAATAAATGACGTAGGCTGTAGAGTCCTAATGTCTAAACCGGTTGATGGTGAGTGCGTTACGACGGAAGAATGCGACCGCCGTTTTATGTGTTCACGCGCGTAGTGCATTGTTAATCTTCCCAAATCGCTCGTCTTTCCAAGACTTTTTTTGTAACTTTGCCGCCGAATTCAGCAAAGTAATGACAATGAAGCAGCAAACAGCGATATTGGCACTCATGGCCGTGGTGACCCTGGCCGGGTGCAAAGAGAAAAAGCAGACGCAGGACATCATTGCGCCGCGTATTGAAGTGGCTAAGCCCTCGGGGCCTATCCGCATGCAACCATATAACGACCAGCGCGACGTGAAGTGGCTGGGCAAGACCTATAAGGTGGAAATCAACCGTACACCCAGCGACAGCCTGCCGATGGTGAAGGACGAGACCGGACAGAAGTTCGTCGACAACCGCATTAGCCTCGTCGTGCGCCGTGCCGACGGCAGCGTGGCCATCCAGAAGTCGTTTACCAAGGCGACGTTCGAGGGCTATATCGATGCCGGCTACCGCAAGGCGGGCATCCTCGAGGGACTGGTGTTCGACGAGGTTGACGACCAGCAGCTGAAGTTTGCCGCCAGCGTCTGCCTGCCCCAGACCGATGAGTACATTCCCCTGAACGTGCAGATTGACAACTTCGGGAATGTGCGCATAGCCCGCGACTCGCAGATGGACACCAACGGCGACATGAGCGAGGACGAAGACGAGGTGTAAAGGTAAAAGAGTAAAAAGGTAAAACGGTAAAGGGCAGAGTCTCAGAACAGCTGATGCCAGGCGTCGCGCAGATCGGGCATCCGGCTGAAGAGTAAGTCGGCTCCGCACGAAAGGAGGATGTCGTCGGGTAGGGGACCCGTGTTGACGGCAATGGTAAAGGCCCGTGCTGCCACACCGGCACGGACACCGAGCGGCGCATTCTCGACGACGACGGTCTGCCAGGGTTGCGTGCCCGCTTTCTGCATACCTTTATGATATGGATCGGGACTGGGCTTGCCGCGGCTGACGTCGTAGGCCGTCACGATGTGCGCTTCGTCCAGGAACTCGCCGAAGTCGTCGAGCAGCCGGGCAATGAGCGGGCGCTGTCCGCTGCCAGTCACCACACCGATTGTCAGTCCCTGCCGATGGATGTTCCCCATCAGCTCTTTCACGCCCGTCATTACTGGCGGATTGCCCATGGCGTGGAACAGCCGCGTCTTCTCGTCGTACATCTGCTGGGCCCTCTCCAGCGTAATCTCCTCACCCTTCTGGCGGAGCACCATCTGGCGGATGGTGTCGATGCCGCGGGCACCCTCGGTGGCGTAGGCGTCGGCCTCGGTCATCGTGATGCCGAATTCCTGCATCGACTGCTGCCAGGCAATGGCGTGGTGGGGCATCGAATTGTAGAGCACGCCGTCCATATCGAAGAGCACGGCTTTGGGCTCAAACTGCTCAAAGCCGTGCTTCTCCAAATACTGTTTGATGTCAGCCTTCATTTATGCTTCTTTGGCAAGTCTTTCCTTGATGGCCTTCGAGTCGGCCTCGTAGCCGGGCTTGTCGAGCAGGGCAAACATATTCTTCTTGTAGGCTTCGACGCCGGGCTGGTTGAACGGGTTCACGCCGAGCACGTTGCCGCTGATGCCGCAGGCAATCTCGAAGAAGTAGATGAGCTGTCCGATGTAGTACTCGTTCAGACAGGGCACCGAGATGCGGATGTTGGGCACGCCGCCATCGACGTGGGCCAGACGGGTGCCGAGCTCAGCCATCTTGTTCACCTCGTCGACGCGCTTGCCGGCCAGGAAGTTCAGACCGTCGAGGTTCTCGTCGTCGCTGGGGAACAGCAACTGGCGGTTAGGCTGCTCGATGGAGATGACGGTCTCGAAGATGGTGCGCTCGCCGTCCTGAATCCACTGGCCCATCGAGTGCAGGTCGGTGGTGAAGTCGACGCTGGCGGGGAAGATACCCTTCTTGTCCTTACCCTCCGACTCGCCGTAGAGCTGCTTCCACCACTCGCTGACGAAGTGCAGCTTGGGCTGGTAGTTCACCATGATCTCAATCTTCTTGCCTGCCTCGTACAGACCGTTGCGCACGGCAGCATACTGGGCAGCGAGGTTCTCGTCGAAGGGAACGTCCTTGCCGCAGGCCTTCTCCATGTCCTGGGCACCGGCAACGAGCTGCTTGATGTCGAATCCGGCGCAGGCGATGGGCAGCAGACCCACCGGCGTAAGCACTGAGAAGCGGCCGCCCACGTTGTCGGGGATGATGAACGACTTGTAGCCCTCCTTGTCGGCGCAGGTGCGGGCAGCGCCGCGCTTGGCGTCGGTGACGGCCACGATGACGTCCTTGGCAGCCTCCTTGCCCATCTGTGCCTCGCACTGCTTCTTCAGCAGGCGGAAGGTGAGGGCGGTCTCGGTCGTCGTGCCCGACTTCGAGATGTTGATGACGCCGAACTTCTTGTCCTTCAGGTAGTCGGTCATCTCCGAGAGGTAGTCCTCGCCGATGTTGTTGCCGGCAAAGAGGATGGTGGGGTTCTTCTTGTCCTGTATGAGCCAGGCGAACGTGTTGCCTAAGGCCTCGATGACGGCACGGGCACCGAGGTAGCTTCCGCCGATGCCGGCCACGACGACCACCTCGCACTTCTCGCGCAGCGTGTTGGCCACGGCCTGTACCTCGTCGAGGAACTGTGGCGTGATGCCCGATGGCAGGTGCAGCCATCCGAGGAAGTCGTTACCGGGACAGGTTCCATTCTCCAAAGCCTCCTGAGCGGCCTTTACCTTCGGCTCGAAAGCCTTTACTGCGCCTGCCTCAAGGAAACAGGCGGCCTTTGTGATGTCAAGACTGATGTTCTTCATTTGTTTCGCTATTTTTAGTTATGATATTATTTCGGCTTGCAAAAATACAAAAAAAAGGCGTAACTACAAAAGATTTCGGCAAAATATGTTTATCTTTGCAGACGATTAACAAACCTTGACGATATGAAAGCGACGTTACTAACCCTTATGATGATATTTGGCACCGCTTCGGCTATGGCCAAGGACGCCCTTGACAGCATACAGTACCTGCTGGACGATGCACCCATTCAGGAAAAGGTGTATCTGCACTTAGACAACAACTGCTACTACCGGGGCGAGGAGATCTGGTACAAGGCATACGTGGTGCGCGCCGACGACAACAGCTATACCGACATGAGCCGCCTGCTCTACGTCGAACTGGTGTCGCCCGACGGGATGCTCGTGGAGCGCCAGACCATCACCATCTCCGAGGACGGCGACGGCGAGGGCTCGTTCTATCTCACCGACTCGCTCTACTCAGGCTTCTACGAGTTGCGCGCCTACACCCGCTGGATGATGAACTTCTGCGTCACCGAGCATGCGTCGAACCGCCAATCGCGCGAACTCTTCTACACGCAGCAGATGGCCAACGACTTCTACCGCCTGTATGGTACGGTCTACAGTCGTGTGGTGCCGGTCTACGAGACGCCCGAAGAGCTGGGCGACTATGCCAGGAAATACATCGTGGAACGTCCGAAGACGCGCCTCGACAAGGAGCTGAAAGCCAGCCTCAAGGTCAACTTCTACCCGGAGGGCGGCCACCTGATAGCGGGCACCAAGGCCAACGTGGCCTTCGAGGCTGTCAACGAGTTGGGCGAGCAAGTAGACATCTCAGGCCGGGTAAATGGCGAGGTCATCAAGACCGAGCACGAGGGGCGCGGCGTCTTCACTATAGACGTGCCTAAGGAAGGGCGGCTGAGAGCCCTTTTCCACTATGCCGGAAAGGACTACACCATCAATCTGCCGAAGACTGAGAAGACGGGCTGCGCCTTGAGCGTCAAGAGCATTGGGCGCAATGTCAGGGCCGACATCGCCGTGCGCGACCTGCCTGCCGACAAGGAGTGTGCTGCCATTGTGCTCTCGCGCGGCCAGCTGAAGGTGTTCGAGCGCTTTATGCCCGACGTCAAGGGCGTGACCACTATAGACATCGACACCAGAGAACTGCCAGCGGGCGTCAGCGACCTCATTATCGTCGATAACAACGGGCAGCCCATGGCCGACCGACTGTTCTTCGTCAACCAGCACGACTGTACCGACGGCCACATCAAGATGATGACCAAGCAAACCGACTATCAGCCCTACGAAGCCATCGACCTGGAACTGCGGGTGCCCGAGGGTACCGACCAGGTCTCGGTCAGTGTCCGCGATGCCGGTACCGACGATGCTACCTTCGACACGGGCAACATCATGACCGAGCTGTTGCTGTCGAGCGAGCTGAAGGGCTTCATCCCCCATCCCGACTACTACTTCGAGGCCGACGACCAGCAGCATCGCCACCATCTGGACCTGCTGCTGATGGTGCAGGGCTGGCGGCGCTACAATTACGGCGAACTGACCAGCAACAAGCCCCTGCGCTACGGACCGGAGCAGGGCATCACCGTAGAGGGCAATGTCTACGAAACCGTTGCCGCCGACTGGGAAGCCGACGAGGTGAAGTATTGGCAGCAGGGCGTCTTCGGCTATAGCGAGACCAAGGCTCTTCATGCCGACCCCGAAGACCCGACATTCAAGAAATTGATGGAGCGCGTAACCGGCGTCAAGTCTGAGTCGGAAAAGCTGGCATCGCTTGACGGCACGATGGAACTGGAGCCGATGGGTGAGGCCATCTTCATCAAGGAGCCAAACTTCGCGCAAGAGGCATCGAGCACCACCGTCAATGAACAGAAAAAGGTGGCTGAGGCGCACGGCTTTCTGGGGCGCGAGGTGACGGTGGAATGCGAACTGGTGGAGCTTGACGACAACGGCGAGCAACTGCCGGGTTCCACAGTTACCACTCTCAAGGCTGAGACCACCAACGGCGGGCACTTCTGCTTTAATCTGCCTGAGTACAAGAATGCGGGCGCCCTCTTCCTGAGGGCCTACAATACCAACATCAGCCAGAAGAAACTGGACAAGATGTCGAGAAAGGGATTTCTTAGCGAGGAGGCCATTGCGCCATACTTCGTCAAGCGCAACCTCTTCTACCCCGTCTTCGCCAAGAAGTACTCCTACTACCAGTGCCATCTGCCTGATGACGAGGAGAACTTGCCGCAGACCTTCTCCTACGACCAGGTGAAGGCCGTCGACTCCATCTCGAAGATGGACCGCGTGCTCAGCGAGGTCACCGTGAAGAAGCGCCGTCGCCGCGGGCGCCGCGCCATCGACTATACGAAGCCGGTGTGCGTCTACGATACCTACGAGCTCTACAACCTCTGCACTGATTTGGGACTCTGCTACGGACAGTTCGACATGATGAATTTCCCCGAGGCCGTCAGCACGGCCCTGTTCGGCACTTATAACGCCGTCCGCTTCTTCAACGTTCAGGCCAGGTTCAAAGATGAGTATATGACGCCTTACGTCTTCTATCGTAACTTTGCGCTCACTATTCCGCCCATCATGCCGTTTATCAGTGATGCTAAGATGGCCGATAATATGCGCCTGAGTCGTCAGAATGTTATCAGGTGCTACACCGACTTTGAGTTGCGCAACGAGGACCGTCCCGTTCCGATGGAGACAGAAACTGCCGATGTCACCCTCCAGTTCGACCTTATTCCCGACGACGGGGAGCGCTATGTGTGGAGGGACCGCCGTCTGATTCTGCCCGGCATCATCGAGCCTGACGAGTTCTACCTGAAGCCCGACTACAGCCGACGTCCGCCACGCGAGGACAGCTACGACTACCGCCGCACGCTCTACTGGGACCCTGCCGCCACGCCCGACGACGACGGCCGGCTGAGGCTCCACCTGTTCAACAACGGCAAGCAGAGCCGCATCTGTGTCAGTGCAGCGGGAATCGGTGAGGATGGTAAACTGCTGTATCTGTCAGAATACGCCAAATAGGTCGTTGCGCTCGAAGAGTTCCAGAACGGCCTCCTCGGCACGGGTACGGCGCACAAACTCGTTCTTACGCCAGTAGTCGCGGTCGTACTCCTGCCCTTCAATGCGCTTGTGCAGGTCGTCTTCAAACTTCAGGTCCCTGCCCTTCTTGCCGCCCTGGTGGACACCGATGTTGAAGAGCGTTGACTTCGTGCGCACCAGTGTGCTGTCAACGTGGTGGTAGGTGTCGACATAGACCGACTGCACCTCGGTGAAGCCATTCTCCTCGGTCATGTTGATGCTGAAGTTGAACGTCACCGGCAGCACCTCGTCCTTCCGTTTCAGGGCCTTGGGATACTTCTGCAGGATGCGGAAGTTGCGGCCGCTGCCGTCGCAGCGCAGGATGTGGTTGTTCACGGAGTCGACGTAGAGCGTACAGTCGAGAATGGTGTAGCCCTTGATGTGGTCCTTTGGCTGGAAGCGGATGACATAGATGCAGCTGACCGAGTCGCTCAGTATGTCGTAGTCGATGTCGTAGAGCTTGGTGGCCTTTTCGTAAAGCGGCATAACGTCATCCCTGGGGTCCAGCTGTGACTTGTTCGTCGCCAGTTCTATCTGCGAGAATGTAAAGAAGTTCTTGTAGAACTGCAGTATCTGGCCCGTCGTGCTGTCAGGCATGATGCCTGCATAGCGGCCGCTGTTCAGTTTCAGTTCGCTGAGCGCGACAGCCGATTTTCCAGTCAGGAACGCCTCGACATACTCGTAGCATGTGGAATCGACAAAGGCCGTCTGGCGGTAGAAGTAGTCAGCCGTCTTGCGGCGGTGCTTCTTCTGCTGGCGCACCGTCTCCTTCCTGATCTCCTTCAGTGGCAGCGCCCTGACCTCCACGCCGCGCACCATCAGCGTGGCGGGTTCAAGCTTCACCTTGCGGCCTACGGCTTTCGGAGTCAGCGTCGCCGCCTTGTAGCCGGCATACGTGAACTGCAGCCGCTCGCCCTTCTCAACCGTGATGCGGAACCGGCCCTCGGCATTGGTAATGGTCGATAAGTGGCGGCCGCCAACCACGGTGATGCTGGCAAACGGCAGTTCCTCGCCCGTCTCGGAATCCACCACCAAGGCTTCTACCACGTTCTCAGTCTCCTCCTGGGAGAATACATCCGAGGAGAAAAACGGTAGCATCAGGATGCACAGGCAAATGAGTGTGCGCATATCTTTAGTGGATTAACGGAAGGAGTCGGTAAGGAGTTTGATTTCTATCTGTGGGCTGATGCGCTCGTACAATATATTATATACAGCATCAAGGATGGGCATGTTGACGTGCCAGTGGCGGTTGATCTCCTTCATGCACTTTGTGCCGAAGAAGCCCTCGGCTATCATCTCCATCTCTATCTGGGCCGACTTGACGCTGTAGCCCTTGCCAATCATCGTGCCGAAGGTGCGGTTACGCGAGAAGTTGCTGTAGCCCGTGACAAGCAGGTCGCCCAAGTAGACGGAGTCGTAGGGGTTGCGGTCGATGGGGTGGACGGCGGTAAGGAAGCGCGTCATCTCCTGCACGGCATTCGACATCAGTACAGCCTGGAAGTTGTCGCCGTACTTCAGTCCGGAGCAGATGCCGGCAGCGATGGCGTAGACGTTCTTCAGCACCGACGAGTACTCGATGCCGATGACGTCGTCGCTGGTCTTGGTCTTGATGAATTCGCTGGTGAGGACGGCGGCGAAGGCGCGTGCCTTCTCAATGTCGGAACAGCCGACGGTGAGGTAGCTGAGCCGCTCTAAGGCCACCTCCTCGGCATGGCTGGGGCCACCCAGACAGGCGAGGTTCTCGTGGGGCACATCGAACACCTGGTGGAAGTACTCCGAGCAGATGAGGTTCTCGTCGGGAACGATGCCCTTGATGGCCGTGACGATGAACTTGTCCTTGATGCGCGTCTTGAGCTTTTTCAGGTGGTTCTTCAGGTAGGGCGAGGGCGTGACGAAGACCAGCGTGTCGTAGGCAGCGGCAATGCGGTTGATGTCGCTCTCGAACTGTATTTCTGAGACGTCGAAGTGTACGCTGGTCAGATAGCGTGGGTTGTGGCCCATGCGGCGGAAGTCTTCTATCTGGTCGTCGCGGCGCATATACCAGCCGATGTGGTGCGTGTGTTGCACCACAATCTTGGCAATGGCCGTTGCCCAGCTTCCGCCGCCAATAATGGCTATCTTTCCACAATCGTACATTTGACGGTTAGTCTATTTGACGGTTAGACGGCTTGACTTTTTTCAATCCATGCTGCGACCTCGTCTACCGAAGGCTTTTGGAGGTCGAGCTTGAACTTCTTGACGATGTCGCCGATCTTCTGCTGCAGACCCTGGGGCTTTTCGTCACGGATGTTCTGGATGAGGTTGAAGCCGGCCTTACGGAGCACGTAGACCCAGTCTTCGGCAACGCCGATGGCGGCCCACTCCTGGATGGTCGACTGGGGTGCACGCTTCTCGGGCTTCATCTGCGGGAAGAACAGCACCTCTTGGATGAACGTCTTGCCCGTCATCAGCATTACCAGGCGGTCGATGCCGATGCCGATGCCCGACGTTGGCGGCATACCGTACTGCAGGGCGCGCAGGAAGTCCTGGTCGATGATCATGGCCTCGTCGTCGCCCTTGTCGGCTAGTCGCATCTGCTCCTTGAAGCGTTCCTCCTGGTCGATGGGGTCGTTCAGCTCGGAGTAGGCGTTGGCCAGCTCCTTGCCGTTGACCATCAGCTCGAAGCGCTCGGTCAGTCCGGGCTTCGAGCGGTGCATCTTGGTCAGGGGCGACATCTCAACGGGGTAGTCGGTGATGAACGTCGGCTGTATGAACGTGCCCTCGCAGAACTCGCCGAATAGTTCGTCAATCAGCTTGCCCTTACCCATCGTCTCGTCGACCTCCATACCTTTCGACAGGCAGAAGGCGCGAATCTCCTCTTCCGTCTTGCCGTCGCAGTCGAAGCCGGTCTTCTCCTTGATGGCGTCAAGGATGGGCAGCCGGCGGTAGGGTGCCTTGAACGACACGATCTGGCCGTCAATCTCGCGCTCCGTCGAACCGTTCACGGCAATGCAGACGGTCTCAAGGAGTTTCTCGGTGAACGACATCATCCAGTTGTAGTCCTTGTACTGCACGTACAGCTCCATACAGGTGAACTCGGGGTTGTGGTTGCGGTCCATGCCCTCGTTGCGGAAGTTCTTGCCAATCTCGTAGACGCCCTCGAAGCCGCCCACGATGAGGCGCTTCAGGTAGAGCTCGGTGGCGATGCGCATGAACATATCCTGGTCGAGCGCGTTGAAATGGGTGATGAACGGGCGGGCCGAGGCGCCGCCGGCAATCATCTGCAGCGTGGGTGTCTCCACCTCGGTATAGCCGGCCTCGTCGAGTACGCGGCGAATGGTGCGGATAACGGTGGCGCGCTGCAGGAACGTATCCTTCACGCCGTCGTTCACCACGAGGTCGACGTAGCGCTGGCGGTAGCGCAGTTCGGGGTCGTCAAACTTGTCGTAGGCCACGCCGTCCTTGTACTTCACGATGGGCAGAGGCTTGAGCGACTTCGACAGCAGCGTCAGCTCCTTGGCGTGGACGCTGATTTCGCCCGTCTGGGTGCGGAACACCGTGCCGTGCACGCCAATGAAGTCGCCGATGTCGAGCAACTTCTTGAAGACCACGTTGTAGAGGTCCTTGTCCTCGTCGGGGCAGATGTCGTCTCGGGTGACGTAGACCTGAATGCGGCCTTTAGAGTCTTGCAGCTCCACGAACGATGCCTTGCCCATCACGCGGCGGCTCATCATTCGGCCGGCGATGGAAACCTCGCGGGCGGGGGCGTCGTCGCTGAATTCGGCTAAGATGTCGGTTGAAAATGCGTTGGTGGTATACTCTGCTGCGGGGTAGGGGTTAATGCCCATCCGGCGCAGCTCGTCGAGCGACTGGCGTCGCAGGATTTCTTGTTCGCTAAGTTCTAAAATATTCATTTCTATCCGGATATATGTGCTTTGATGGGTGCAAAGTTACGAATTTCTCTCGAAAAAACGTCCTTTTGGGTAAATAATTGCAAAAAAAACAGCGAAAGTTTTGCGGGGTAGTGGAAAAAGCTATAAATTTGTAGCATTATTATGAATGTAGAACGAATAAACGGAATCATCAACGCGAAGCCCAACCTGAGCACGGCCCTCGGTATGGAGTTTATTTCCACGCCCGAGGAGGATACCTGTCTGGCCCGGATGAAAGTCGACGAGCGCAACCGCCAGCCTTTCGGTTTCTTGAGCGGCGGCGCATCGCTGGCCTTGGCTGAGAATGTGGCGGGCGTGGGCTCGTCGGCGCTGTGTCCCGGTTGTGCCTGTGTGGGCATCGAGGTCAGCGGCAGCCACGTGAAGGCTGTTGCCGAGGGCGACACAGTCACCGCCTTTGCCCGTCTGCTGCACAAAGGCACCACCCTCCACGTCTGGAATGTCGATATCCGTGACACCTCGGGCGACTTGATATCCAACGTTCGTGTCACCAATTATGTGATTCAAACAAAGAAGAAGTGATGTTATCCGAAGCCTATGCCATCTATCGTCTGCCGTATGACAGTCATGCCACGCTCGTCCGCCAGTCGGAAGGAAAACCAGCCGAGCTGTTGTCGTGTGTCGACCTCAATAGCCGCAGGGGTTTTGTGATGGCTCCTTTCGAGGTCTCTCCCGCTCAGCCCATCCTTGTCATCCGTCCCGATGAGGTGTCCCGTATGGAGATACCCTCTGTCCCGGTCCCCATTCCGGCTTCTGTGCCCGAGGCCTCTCCCGAGGTCGGTCGCTCCTATTACGCCATCGACTTCGCCAACTTCCACGCCCAGCTTATGCAGGGCATGTTCCGCAAGATTGTCCTTGCCCGCTGTGCTGACGAATCGATGCCCGCTGAGGCCGACCCCCAGCAGCTCTTTTACCGTGCCTGCCAGCTCTACCCCCGTATGTTCATCGCCCTTGTCCATACACCGCAGAGCGGCACTTGGCTGACGGCGACACCCGAGATTCTGCTTGAAGGCAGCGAACGTCACTGGCGCACCATCGCATTGGCCGGTACAATGAAACTGGAAGGCGACCAGCTTGACAGCGAGGGCGAGACCGTCACTTGGAGCACCAAGAACATTGAGGAGCAGCGTATCGTTGCCACCTATATTGCCGAGTGTCTGGAGCAGTTCTCGGCAGACTTCAGCGAGGAAGGGCCGCGCACCGTACGTGCCGCTAATCTGGTGCACCTTCGCAGCGACTTCAACTTCACGCTCCCTACGAACGACCGTATCGGCGACCTCCTACAGTCGCTTCATCCCACACCCGCCGTCTGCGGACTGCCCAAGCGCGAAGCCTTCCGCTTCATCGTCGGCAACGAGCATACGCCCCGCCGCTATTACAGCGGGTTTATGGGAATGCTCGACCCGCAGTCGGATACTCACCTCTATGTCTCGCTGCGCTGTATGAACATCGACGGTAACCGCTGTCATCTCTTTGCCGGAGGCGGCCTTTTGCGCGAGAGTACTGGTGAGCAGGAGTGGCAGGAGACGGAGGCCAAGCTCGAAACGATGCGCCGCCTCCTGAATCGTAAATAGAAAATCGTAAATCGAAAATAGAAAATCGTAAATCGTAAATCCTTCGGTGTATAGCAATAAGGAAAGCGTCAACCAACTGACGGTTCTGCTCGTCAAGCACGGCATTCGTCACGCCGTCGTCTGCCCAGGCAGCCGCAATGCCCCCATCGTCCATAACCTGAACGAGTGTCCCGACATCGCGTGCTATCCCGTTACCGACGAACGGTCGGCGGGATTCTATGCCCTCGGTATGATGCAGGCTCTCGACGAGCCTGTCGTCGTCTGCGTCACCAGCGGTACGGCCTTGCTCAACCTGGCCCCAGCCGTTGCTGAGGCTTGGTATCAGCACCAGCCGCTCATCGTTGTCAGTGCCGACCGCCCCGAGGCGTGGATTGACCAGCTCGACGGTCAGACGCTGCCGCAACCCGGTGCCCTCGGCCGTTTCGTGCGTCGGGCAGTCTCCCTGCCCGAAACAGATGCTTGGCACAGTAACCGCCTTATCAACGAGGCCCTGTTGGCTGCCATAGCCGACGATGCCCGCCCCGTCCACATCAATGTGCCCATCAGTGAGCCGCTGTTCACCTTCGACGTGCCCCAGCTGCCTGCTGTCCGACAGATTCTCCGCACATCGCCCACTCGCGACTACGACTGTCTCTGTCCCGAGTTCGTCGACGGCCTTTTGGCTGCCTGCCGCCCGATGATTGTCTTCGGCCAGACCAATCCCCACGACTTCGAGGGCATCGACGTCGAGTTCCTGTTCAGCCACGTCATCGTGCTTCATGAGTCGCTTTCCCCCTTTCCTCATGTGAGCCATTTCGATGAAGTTCTCTATCACGGGCAGATGGAACCGCCCGACTTCATCATCCACGTCGGCGACACCGTTGTCAGCAAGCGGCTGCGCCATTTCCTGCGCAGTGCCGTTGACGCTCAGACGTGGCGCATCAGCCAGTCGGGCGACGTCGAGGATACGTTCAAGAACCTGCGTGGCATTATCGTCGGCGACCCGGAGTCCGTCCTTCAGTCGCTCAGTCATAAGATAAGCCATCGTAAACTGTTGTCGACAAACTACCGCCGCCAATGGCTTGCCGCCTTGACACAAGCCTCTCAGCGTGCCGCCCACTATCAGCCCGCCTATTCGCAGATGGCTGCCGTGAAGTATTTCGAGGAAAAACTATCCTCCCTCTTTGGGGGGGAGCCAGAGGGGGGCTTCCATTACGCCAATTCGTCGGCCATCCGTTTGGCCAATATCTACGCCGCCCACCACGTCTGGTGCAATCGTGGTGTCAATGGCATCGAGGGCTCGCTCTCGACGGCTGCCGGCTTCTCCTGCGTCACCGACGAGCGCGTCTACTGCGTCGTCGGCGACCTCAGCTTCTTCTACGATCAGAATGCCCTGTGGAACCAGAACCTGCGCGGCAACCTCCGCATTCTCCTGCTGAACAACGGTCGTGGCGGCATCTTCAACCTCCTGCATGGTCTGGAACAAAGTCCCGCCCGCGACCGCTTCGTAGCCGCCGCCCACCAGACCACAGCCGAGGGCATCTGCCGTCAGAACGATGTCGTCTATCTGAAGGCTGAGAGTATGGAGCAGCTGCAACCCGCCATCGACACCTTATTTAATATAGAGACCACGCGCCCCGTCCTTCTCGAAGTCACGACCGACGCCGCCGACGACGAGCGCGCGTTCAAGGCGTACTATGAAGAGCAAAAGCAGGGCTGAGGCCATTGCGGCCGGAGTGAACGTCAGCGATGTGCAGCATACGATGAACCGTCGGCTGTCTTCGCACGACTATCATGGCGTGGGCACTTATATGCTGACGCTGGTCGTCGAAGGGCGTCTGCCCTTGTTTGGGCGGTTGTGTGGAACGGCTGATGCCCCCAAGGTCGAGCTTTCCCCCTTGGGCCAGATGGTCCGCGATGTCGAGCTGCTGAAGATTTCCCGATATTACCCGATGGTTGAAGTCTGGAAGCTCTGCGTGATGCCCGACCATCTTCATCTCATTGTCCGGGTGAAAGCACCGCTGCCCGAAGGGAGGCAGCTCGGGCACGTCGTGAGCGGCTTCAAGAGCGGCTGCTCCCGCGCTTGGTGGGCGCTTCAGGACGCAGCTGCTCCCTGCGGAGAACCGCAGGGCACCGGGGCCGCCGCCGCTTCGTCCGCCGCAGCTCCTGTGCCTTGCGGTTCTCCGCAAGGGGCTGCCGCCCCTCGCCGCGTCCTTTTCGAGAAAGGGTATTGCGATAAGATCCTGCTCCGCGACGGCCAGCTCGACAACTGGAAGCGCTACCTCGACGACAACCCCCGCCGCCTGTTCATCAAGCGGCTGCATCCGGAGTATTTCACCGTCCTTCATCAAGTACCACTGATGGATCACCCCTGTCAGATCATTGGCAACCGCTTCCTCCTTGACATCCCCGACAGGGCGGCGGTCGTCGTCCATCGTGCCTACACCGACGCCGAGTTCGAAGACCACCGCCGCGAGTGGCTGGCGCTCGGCGAAGCCGGTGGCGTCCTCATCAGCGCTGCTGTCTCACCTCGTGAGAAAGCCGTTATGCGCGAAGCTATGGACAGCGGCTATCGCATAGTCCTTCTCCGCGAGAATGGTTTTCCCCCGCTCTACAAACCCTCTGGCGAGGCTTTCGATGCTTGTTGCGAAGGTCGTTTGCTCATGGTCAGCCCTTGGGAGTACCACATGCAGCGCCGTACGATCTCCCGTGAGCAATGCCTCTTCCTGAACCGCTTGGCAGAGCATCTTGCCAAGTAGAAGAAACAGGGGAAATCAGTACTTGAAGCTGGAGCCGCCCACGAACTCGCGCATAATCGAGGTGGGCGGTATCTCCTTGTCGCTGATGGGCAGGAAGTAGTGGATGAATTTCAGCAGGCGGTGGGCCTCGCTGTATTCCGGGCAGTTCTTCGGCACGCTCGACAGAATCAGCTCGGCGTGGATGCGCAGCACGGCGAACTCAATGTTCAGCGCCGAGTTGAACATCACGTCGGCGGTCTCCTGGTAGGGGAATATCCACTGCTCCTCGGCCTCGCAGACGTTCTTCCACTGGCTGATGGTCTGCTGGGCGGTGTAGGCGCCCTTGTTGTAGTCGCGGATGATGCGGCGCAGCAGTCGGTTGTCGCGCACGGGAATCCAGTTGTGGTCGTCGAGCGAGATGCTGGTTAGCGCCGAGATGTAGACCTTGTACTTCAGCGAGTCGCTGACACCCTTGGTCAACAGCGGGTTCAGGGCGTGGATACCCTCGATGATGAGCACCGTGTCGCCCGACAGCCTGAGCCGCTTGCCGTTCCACTCGCGCTTACCTGTCACGAAGTTGTACTCCGGCACCTCCACCGTCTCGCCCTTCATCAGCCGTGACAGGTGCTCGCCCAGCAGCCGGTAGTCGACCGTCTCCACATTGTCGAAGTCGTAGTCGCCGTTGGGCAGCTTCGGCGTGTCCACACGGTTCACGAAGTAGTCGTC
>CAMHHO010000051.1:0-23019 GCA_946184965.1 uncultured Prevotellaceae bacterium
AATACTCATTGCTAAGGAATATAATGACAATCGCTAAGGAATATCCGCACAGTCGGTGAGTAAGAGGACGTAGCCTAATACGCACTTTTCTATCAAGTGCCACAAAAGGTGCCGCAGTCAGTTCAAGAGCGTTGAGCAAGCTCAGAACAAAAAGAAGTGAATAGATTTGGTTCATTCAAAAAGAATGATTACCTTTGAGACGAGGTCTCGAAGTTACTCACGTTCGAAAATACTCAAATAAATTTGGTGTTTTGCTCACTTATTCGTAACTTTGCACCCGATGATGAGTCATAGTACGGTTGCTGGCTCAGCATCGGGTGTTCATTGAGTGCATTTCATAGCAGAATGTGGAATTGAGTACGGTCTCCAATTCGTAACCCAGTTTTTCCTCAATTCCCCAGACTGCCTTTATACAAAGAAAGAATGCGAAATCTTACAAAGTTACGAAAAAAAAGTAAAACGCAAAAGGAAACGACACTTTTTTTTCGCGCTCACGGAACACACGGAAGTAACGATGGGCTTGGAAACGGAGATAAAAAGCTGCACTACCTGCACTGACCACTGACTATCAATGCATTACAAGACAAAACGTGAAAAAAGCCTGCACTGGAACTTGCACCAAACCTGCACTGCCCCGCCGCGAGGGCGGCACTTGGGCATGGAATGGTGGCGGTTGATGACGGTTTTCAAGCCATGAAAAAGCGTTTTTCCTGCCATGAAAATCGGATTTTCACGCCTCGTCAGAAATGCTGACTGACTTTTTGAAAGATTTTTACACCGCGTTTCCTGGCCTGAGCGGCTCTATTCAGAAAGGCTCCCGGCTCAGTGCAGGAAAACAATAGGCTCAGTGCAGGAAAATTAGTGAAAAGCGGTGCCTAACTGTCTCATAATCAATAGTCAGTGCAGGAAGTGCAGGAATGAAAGGCAAAAGAACTGGTGAGCGCCTAAGGAAACGACAAAAAAACAAGAAAAACTGAAGAAAAAGTTTGGCGTTAGAATTCTTTTGTGTACCTTTGCCCACGGAATGAACAACCCGCTGAGCATACTGCGGCTGGTGGTGAAGGCCGTGCGCCCGAGCCGGACCGGCGAGATGAAGGCCGTGAGCGATGCCTTCTGGCTGCGGCGCGGCTATGAGGCGCTGACGTTCTTCGGCTTCATCGTGACGCACTCTCACGAGGAGGCTGACCACTTCAACAGCCACTACGACCAGCTGAAGAACCACGAGATGATTCACCTGCGGCAGGCTCAGGCTACGGGCGACTCGTGGCTCAGGTTCTACCTGCGGTACGGCTGGTACTGGCTGCGCGGCCTTTGGTGGAACAGACGGATGAAGAACGCGGCCTACCTGCTGAACCCCTTCGAACTGGAGGCTTATGGCCACGACCACGACCTGGGCTACGCGGAGCGGTGCGGTGAAAACGGAGCACAGGAGTGGCGGCGATTTGCCAAGATGACTTTCGACGAGAGGAAAAAGATATATGAAACGAGGACTGGTACTTGAGGGCGGCGCTATGCGCGGCCTGTTCACGGCAGGCATCACCGACGTGATGATGGAGCACGACGTGTGGCCCGACGGACTGATAGGTGTGTCGGCAGGAGCAGCCTTCGGCTGCAATATGAAGTCGCGCCAGCCGGGGCGGGCCATCCGCTACAACAAGCGGTTTGCCCGCGACTCACGCTACAGCGGACTGAAGTCGCTGCTGACCACCGGCGACTACTTCAACGCCAACTTCGGCTACCACGTCGTACCGAAAAAATATGACATATTTGACGACGAGGCGTTCGAGACTAACCCGATGGTGTTTGTCGTGGTCTGTACTGACGTCAAGACGGGAAAGGCCGTCTACAAACAGCTCGACGAGTGCAACCACGACGCCTACGAGTGGATTCGTGCCTCGGCATCGATGCCGCTGGTCTCGAAGGTCGTCTGCATCAACGGTCAGGGACTGCTCGATGGCGGCGTCAGCGACAGCATCCCCTTGGAGTGGGCCGAGCAGAACGGCTACGAGCGCAACGTGGTCATCCTGACGCAGCCTGACGGCTACCAGAAGGAGCACAGCCGGCTGATGCCGCTGATGCGCATCGGCCTGAGAAAGTACCCGCAGATGGTGGAGGCAATGGACAAGCGCCACATGATGTACAACCAACAGTTAGAATATGTCGCCGAGGCTGAACGACAGGGGCGCAGCCTCGTCATCCGTCCCGACGAACGGCTACAGATAGGCCACGTCTGCCACGACCCAGAGCTGATGGAGCACATCTACCAGACAGGCCGCGAGGTGGGCGAACGAAGAATCAAAGAAATAAAGGAGTATTTATGCGAATAGACATCATCACCGTACTGCCCGAAATGCTGGAGGGCTTCGTACACGAATCAATACTGGCACGCGCCGAGAAGAAGGGACTGGCTGAGATAAGGCTGCACAACCTGCGCGACTACACCCTCGACAAATGGCGCCGCGTCGACGACTACCCCTACGGCGGGAGTGCCGGCATGGTGATGCAGTGCGAGCCGATTGACCGCTGCATCAGCGCCCTGAAGGCCGAGCGCGACTACGACGAGGTCATCTTCACCTCGCCCGACGGCGAGCGCTTCGACCAGCATATAGCCAACGAGCTGTCGCTGATGGGCAATATCATCATCCTGGCTGGCCACTACAAGGGCATCGACCAGCGCATACGCGACCACCTCATCACCCGCGAAATCTCCATCGGCGACTTCGTGCTGACGGGCGGCGAACTGGTGGCGGCGATGATTGCCGACGCCGTAGTGCGCGTCGTGCCTGGCGTCATCGGCGACGAGCAGTCGGCACTCAGCGACTGCTTCCAGGACGACCTGCTGGCCGCCCCCATCTATACGCGCCCTGCTGATTATAAAGGTTGGAAAGTTCCCGACGTGCTGCTCAGCGGCCACGAGGCCAACATCCGCAACTGGGAATTAGAGCAGGCACTGGAGCGCACCCGAAGGCTGCGCCCAGACCTGCTGAAAGACGGTGACTAATCCGTCAGCTGTCTGACGGGGAAAGTAAAATATGTGTCGGGGAAAGGCTCGTCCTTCAGCGTGAAGTGCCACCACTCGGTGTCGAAGGGCTTGAAGCCGTGACGGAGCATAGCCCGGCGGAGAATCATGCGGTGCGCGAACTGCTCGGCGGTGATACTCCTGGCGGCAGGACTTTTACTGTTATCGCCCGTAAACTCGCCCGTCTCAGGATTGCCGCAGAAGTCGGGATGGCTCTCAGGGCCGAACCAGTCGAAGGTGCCGCCCATGTCGAGCTCCTTTTCGGTAGTCATGTCGAAGAGCGTCAAGTCAAGGGTGGAGCCGCGCGAGTGGCCACTCTTGGCACAGATATATTCCTGGGGGAAAAGTACATTCTTATCGAGGTCAGGATAGAAGTAGGCCTTCATACGGGTGTCGGGAATGTCTTCGGCCCAGCGGACGAAGTGGTCAACGGCCTTCTGCGGACGATAGGCATCGTAGATTTTCAGACGGTAGCCCTGCTTGACGACATCGTCGCTCACGGCCCTCAGACTGTCGGCAGCCTGCTTTGTCAGCAGGGCCGTCGGCTGCAGATAGCCATCGATGCGGTCGCCCACGAAGTTGTAAGTTCCGAAGTAGCGAATCTCAAGAATAGCATCGGGCACGACGTCAGTCAGCGTCACAAACTGGCTTGCGTCCTCAGTTGGGCTGATGACAGCCTTTTCTTCGGTACTCTTACGACAACCGCAAACCGCCACGACACAGCAGAGTGTCATGGCGGCGGTAAGTTTCCAAAGTTTCATCTGTTTCATTCAAACAAGAATCAGAGCTTAATCTTGTAACCGATGGTAAGCGAGAACACACCGTTGCGGCTGTCCTTCTCACCAGGCTCTTTGTCCTTATTCACCTTGGTGACACCGATGTTGTAGCGGGCATCGAGAACAAGGTGGTTGTTGAATTCGTAGCTTACGCCAACGGGAATAGAGAGGTCGAACTTGTTGCATTCGTCCTTGAACGACTTGTCAACATCGGTGCTCTGATTGACGTTTAAGCCATTCTGGGTTCCTGATGCCGTAGCAGTCATCTTTAACTTGGCGCTGGTAAGGAAACCCATTTGAACGCCAGTACGCAGGGCCAGTCCCTTCCATACATAGAAGTTGGCCGTCAAGGGTATGCTCAGGTAACTGGTCTCTGCCTTAGTGTCCTTGATTTCAACGGTCATGCCGTTCTCTTTATGCTTCCAGTCCTCCCATCCGCTACCGGTCTGCGCCCAGTTGAGGCCGGCAGACAGACTGACGAGCGGCGAGAGCTGATACTCCATGTCGGCACCGACGAAAAGACCAACGGCAGGCCAGGTGTCAAGATTGACATCACCAAATCCGGCAATGGGGATGTCGAGTTTCTCCATATTGCTCATCATGGAGGCTGTGAAACCGACACGCGGCTGGACGCTGAACGTTCCGGGTTCATACTGTGCACTCGCAGTCATAACGGCCATCATCATCGTGGCCATAACGAAAAACTTCTTCATAGCTTAACTACTTTGCCGGCTCGTAATAGTAAGTGGTCGACGGGGTGTAGATACCCCATGTGAGGCCAGCGAGGAAACCGTCCCAGAAAGTCTGCATAGTCTTCATGGTGAAGCGCTTGGTGTCCTTCACGTGGTTCTCAGCCTTGTCCTGCGTGGGCTGTACAAGACCATAGATGAATTGCTGGTTCTTTACCTTGGCAACCTGTGTCATAGGCTCATCGGAGCTCATTCCCACGCTGACATTCTGAACGTAGCATGACTGAAGCATCAACATAGCGCAGACGCTTAACGCGCATAAAAACTTCTTCTTCATAATGATAACAATTAATGGGTTAAACTTATATACTCTTTTGATTCTTTTATACTTTCGCCTGCAAAAGTAATCTTTTTTTGCTAAACAGCAAAATAAAACAGCATCTTTGTGAGGACTTCTGCCTATTTTGGGACGATTGACAGCCGCCAACGGCGCAAGTCGAAGACAACGCGGCGCAAACGCGAGAAGAAATCCATGCCTAAGCGGCTCTCATAGCCGGCTGTAGAATGGACGGTCATCGTGGGCAGGACGGCGGTCTTGCGGTCGATGCGCAGGGGGAAGTCACTGAGTGCATACTCGACGGCAGTAACAATGCCGCCAATGCCGACATACCTGACGGTGTCGGCACGACTGGCTGCCTCGACACTGGCTGTGTTATTATTATAATAGGTGTGGTTGAGGGCTGAGTGGGTGGCCCCGAGGTCGGGAATCAGCTGCAGCGAGTCGTTGGCAGTGACCGTCAGCACATTGTCAACCAGGTCGAGGTTCGAGCGTCGCGTGCGCTTCTGCTTTTTCTTTGGTCGGCGGGGAGCGGTGATGAGGTGCGTGTCGAAGTCGACGGTCATCTTGCCAAGGACCTCCAGCAGCGGACGGCCAACGACCAGCTGCAGATGGTCGAGATAGCGGTCGTAGGCCTCATCGCCGGTCTCAGCAGAAGCCACAAGGAAGGGCACGTGGCGCAGGGTGAGCAGGCCGATGGTGAGCGAATCGGCAACGGCGCGCTGCACCGTCACGGTGTCCATTCCCTCCACACTGACGCTGTCGCCGAGCAGGCGCAGGCCGTATCTGTCGAGCAGCTCTGGGGAGACGACGCTGGTACTGGCTCCGGTGTCGAGTGTGAAGGTGGCCCGTCTGCCGTTCAGCGTACCCGGCAGACGCAGCGCCACACCCCGACTGGCCGGCGGCCCCACGGAGTCGATGTCGAAGTGCATCTCCACGTCGTAACGGCTCGGCTCCCGTTCATAGAACGATTGCGCGCTGACCGTCTGTGCCGTCATCAGCGCCGACAGAAGCAACAACCTATATACCATTCTTGCAAAACTGTTCTCCCAGACGGAAGCCCTCTTCGTAAAGGGCCTCCAACTTACGTGTGTCGCGGCAGATGCGGTCAACCACCATCGGCCGCTCGGGGCGTATGCAGATGACCTCGCCCCAGTCCTCCATACGCTCTATCAGGGCCAGCTGGTCGTTGTAGGCCTCGACGTGGTGGCTCAGCACGACGCGCAGTCGCGGGTACTCCTTATAAAACAGGCGGGGAACCTTGAAGTCGGGCTCGGCAGAGCGGAAGCCCCGGTTGCGGGTCATGATGACCACATTCGGCGAGAAGCCCTTGTCGACAGCCCGCACGACGGGGATAGAGTCGACGATGCCGCCGTCGAGCATCGGAATACCGTCGACCTCGGTTATCTGAGCCACGTAGGGCAGCGACGAGCTGGCCTTGACGATAGCCGTCAGTCGGCGGGCGTCCTGCTTCTCGCTCAGGTAACAGGCACGCCCCGTCAGGCAGTTGGTGGTGACCACCTCAAACGTGGCGGGATTCTGCCGGTAGGCATCGTAGTCGAAGGGCACTATCTCGTTGGGGAACCGCTCATAGAGGATATTCGGGTCGAAGATGCTGCCCTGCGTGATAAGGTTCTTCAACGATATGTAGTCGTACTTTCTGAGCATATCGATGTTGGCATAACGGGCACGCCGCGGCTGGCGGCTCATATACGACACCCCGTTGCAGGCGCCGGCAGAGACTGCCACGACGTAGGGGAAGTAGAGTTCATGCTTCATAAAGGCATCGAGCACGCCCGAGGTGAACACCCCGCGCATGCCGCCCCCTTCGAGCACCAGTCCCGTCTTACTGCCTATCATTGCCATTTCCGTTATCGTTATCGTTAAGGTTAGCGTTAGCGTAACTCACTTGCTGAATGAGCTGTCCCGGGTCGCCGATGACAAGCGAGAGCGTGTGACGGCTACGGCTGCGGTCGAGGGGCAGCTTGAGCATAAAGTCCTTGCGGTTCTCCAAGACCTGGCGCTTCCAGGGAGCCGACCACTCGGTAAACCGGTTCTCGCAGACCACGGGCCGGCAACCGTCGATGCTGACGCCGAAGCGGTTGCTGCGGTCGAGACTCACTGGCCAGAGGGGTACACAGGAGATGCAGATGCTCACGGAGTCGCCATCGGCCTCAATAGGAATGTCGATATGCGGCGACGACAGCGAGGCGGGATTGCAGACGGCATCAAAAGGCTCGCCCAAATGGAGCACCGTCCAGTCGGGACCCATTCCCTCAATGAGCCGGAAGGGGGCTGAGGGGCGCAACTGGTCGAGCGCCACCTTGCGGGACAGCGTCGTGTAGTGCTGGTCGCGGGGCAGCCGGTAGCGGTCGGTAGGGCTGTCAACAAGGTCGGGCATCTGCTGGTACAGGGCCACAAAGCCGGGCGGAATCTCCGACATCATCTGGTTCCACTTGCCGCCGAGCTGCTGGTTATATTCCTTCAGCAGCGCCATCAGACTGTCCTGGGCGGCACGGCTCTCGCGGGCAGCATCGGCGCTGCCCGTCTCGTGGTTCCGTTGTGCCATCAGGAACTTGCGGTTCATCTGGTGAGCCGACTTCACGGCGTAGCCTAACATCTCGAAGAAGGCGGGGCGATAGTCCGCCGAAAGCGAGGCCCCGAGCCGCTCGGCTGCGTCGGCGATGGTGCGGTAGTCAGCGAGGCGCTGTTGGGCGGTGCCGTCGGCAAACGAGAAGTCGCTGTCGTGCAGGCGTGAGTTCTCATCGTTGTCCCATTCTATCTCGTAGCCCATAAACTCCGGCTTGCGCTGCCAGGCCAGTCGGTAGTAGGTGTCGAGCAACTGCTGGAAGTCGCCTTCAAACTGCTGTCCGAAGATGCCGGCGAGCCAGCGGGCCTGCCAGCGGTTGGCGTTCTGGTAGCTGAAGGCCGGTAAGTCCCAAGCCATCTCGAAGAACTGCGTCATCTCAATCTCCATCGGTTTGATGTCGCCCACGTTCAGCAGCCAATAGCGGTCGGCACCGGCATCGTAGGCCTTCTTCAGTTCCTCGTACATCAGTGCCGGGGCCGTGGTGGCTATCCAGAGGTTGTCGTGGGGCGTACCGAGATAGCTGAGGTGGTAGTAGACGCCTGCCCCGCCCCGTCGCTGCCGCTCCTGTGCATTGCTCACGCGCTTCATATAGCCGTAGTTGTCGTCGGGCCAGACGATGGTGATGTCGTCGGGCACGCGGAGTCCGGCATCGTAGATGTCGAGCGTCTCCTTATAGGGCACGAAGATCTGCGGAATCTCCTCGGCAGCACGGCCCTTATGGCGCTGCAGAATCTCGCGCTGGTCGGCGAAGACCTGCTCCAGCGTGCGGGCACGGACACGAGGGTCGGTGGATCCTTTCATGGCCTCGTCGTGCAGGCCGCGCATGCCCATCGTGTAGATATTGTCATACTGGGCGGTCTGTCGGATGCGGTCGTCGAGCTTCTGCCAGATGGTTTTTTTGTTGGTCACGTAGTTCCACTCGCCGTCGCGCTCCTTCGTCCACTCCGAGGGGGCGGCGTTGTTGAAGAGCAGCGGCTCGCAGTGGCTGGTGGTTATCATAATGCCCCTCTCGGCCGCCTTCACCTGACTTTCGGGATGGCTGTAGAACGCACCGGTGCAGCTGTGCATGGCCGGAGCCAGCATATTGCCCTTCAGGCGCAGAATGAGCTCGCACACCTTGTCGTAAGTCTTGGGACCGATGTCGCCCAACTCGCGCTCGAAGTTCTCTGCCGCCCACGTCTTGAGCCCCCAATCCTCGTCGTTGATGAAGATACCGCGATACTTGATCGTAGGCGACTGCGACGTGTAGTTCTCCACGTAGTCGAGTGTCGGCTGCTGCCTCACGGGGACGTCGGCCCACCAGTACCACGGCGACACGCCGATGCGCTCGCTGACGTGAAGCACGCCGTAAGCCAGACCACGGGCGTCGCTGCCGACGATGATCAGCCGCTGTCCGCGGGTCACGATCTTGTAGCGCTCCCACGAGCCGCGGATGTCGTCGGCACTCACGTCGGAACACAGGGCCGGCAGTCTGTCAACCGTCGAGAGTATAACCGCAGGGCCGCTCTTGGCAGCTGTGCCCACCGTGGGCTGCGTGCCCGTCACGCGCCGGATGTCCTCGCTCAGCGTCACGGCCATCTTCTTGACAAGGGCAGCATCGCGACTGTCGGTCACAATGGTACAACGCTTCAGGTCGACGGCACTGGCGGCTGTTGCCATCATCAGTCCCGCACATAATATAAATAGGTAATGCTTCATCGTCTGCTCCTTTTTGCCTGCAAAGTTACGGTTTTTATCTCAAACGGGCAAAGCCCCGACACACCTTTATCCGTAATAATTGCGTTAATCTTCTAAAAAACTGACTATTTATTCAGTTTTATTTTGTAACTTTGCGCCAAATTAACTAAAAACAAAGCAAAAATGTTTAGCAAAGAGACTTACGTTCGGCGGCGTGCCGAATTGAAAAAGCTGGTCGGAGAGGGCATTATCGTGCTCTTCGGCAACAACGAGTCGCCCTGTAACTACCCGGCCAACGGCTATGCACCGTTCCGTCAGGACTCCTCGTTCCTCTACTATTTCGGACAGCACCGCGACGGACTGGTGGGCGTCATCGACATCGACAAGGACGAGGAATGGCTCATCGGCGACGACATCGACATCGAGGACATTGTCTGGATGGGCTTCGTCCCCTCCGTGGCCGACCTTGCCGCCGAGGTAGGCATCACACGTACCGCCCCAATGTCCCACCTCCGTCAAGTATGTTGCTGTAATACAGCAACAAACAGGACCATCCACTTCCTGCCGCCTTACCGCCACGACACGAAGATCCAGATTATGGACCTGCTGGGCATCCACCCCTCGAAGCAGAAGGAGAAGGCCTCGCTGCCGCTCATCAAGGCCGTCGTGAAAATGCGCGCCACGAAGAGCGCCGAGGAGATTGCCTACATCGAGGCCGCCTGCGACGTGGGCTACGTGATGCACACCACCGCCCAGATGCTCATACGCCCCGGCGTCACCGAGCGCTTCGTCGGCGGACAGGTCGACGGCATCGCCCGTTCACTGGCTCAGGGCAACAGCTTCGGCACCATCTTCTCACAGCATGGTGAGATTATGCATGGCTCACCCTCGGACGCACCGTTGGAGGACGGCCGACTGGTACTCTGCGATGCGGGCTGCGAACTAAACGATTACTGCTCCGACCATACCCGCACGATGCCCGTCAACGGTAAGTTCACCCAGCGCCAGATGGAAATCTACTCGATAGTCGAGGCGTGCCACGACTACGTGCTTGAGGTGGCCAAGCCTGGCGTGAAGTATCAGGACGTCCACTTCGCCGTCTGCCGCCTGATGACTGACCGGCTGAAGGAACTGGGCCTGATGAAGGGCGACACCGACGAGGCCGTCGCCGCCGGCGCCCACGCCATGTTCCTGCCCCACGGACTGGGTCACATGATGGGCATGGATGTTCACGACATGGAGGGCTTGGGACAGATCTACGTCGGCTTCGACGACGAGACGCGCCCCAACCTCGAACAGTTCGGCACCAACTGCCTCCGCATGGGCCGCCGCTTGGAGCCGGGCTTCGTAGTCACCGACGAACCGGGCATCTACTTCATCCCCCACCTCATCGACCTCTGGCGCAAGGAGGGACACTGCGCCGAGTTCCTGAATTTCGACAAGCTCGAGACCTACAAGGACTTCGGCGGCATCCGCATCGAGGACGACCTGCTGATAACCGCCGACGGCTGCCGCTTCCTCGGACAGAAGCGCATACCCTACCATCCCCAGGAATTAGAAGAATTTATGAACAATAAACAATAAGACAATGAAAAAACTCGTAACTTTCGCACTTATGGCCATGGTAGCCGTCAGTGCCGGCGCTGCCAAGAAGAAGGCACCCGCCAAAGACCAGAACAAACCCGTTTTCACCACCATCAAGGAGATTCCCATCACCAGTGTCAAGGACCAGAACCGCTCGGGTACCTGCTGGGACTACAGCACCATCTCGTTCTTTGAAGCAGAGATTCTGAAGGCCACCGGCAAGACCTATGACCTTGACGAGTCGTTCGTCGCCAACAAGACTTATATGGAGCGCGCCATACAGGTCGTCCGCTTCCACGGCGACTGCCAGTTTGCACAGGGCGGCTCGGCCGAGGACGTGCTGGCCACGATGAAGACACACGGCATCGTTCCGCAGGGCATTATGCCCTTCCCCGGCTCACTCTACGGCGACTCGCTGAACAACTTCAACGAGTTCTTCTCCGTGCTCGAACCTTACGTGGCTGCCGTTGCCAAAAGCGACGCCAAGAAGATCAGCAATGCCTGGAAGACGGGTATGCAGGGCATCCTCGACGCCTACTTAGGCAAGTGCCCCGAGAAGTTCACCTACGAGGGCAAGGAGTACACGCCGAAGACTTTCGTCAAGTCATTAGGCATCGACCTTAACGACTACGTCTCGATTACCAGCTACACCCATCACCCCTTCTACACGGCCTTTGCCGTCGAGGTGCAGGACAACTGGCGCTTCCCGCTGTCGTACAACCTGCCGATGGACGAGATGATGAAGGTCATCGACAACGCCATCGACAACGGCTACACCATCGCTTGGGGCGGCGACGTCTCGGAGACGGGCTTTACCCGCCAGGGACTGGCCTACGCCATCGACGCCAAGCAGACGCAGAGCCTCGCCGGCAGCGACATGGCCAAGTGGCTGAAGCTGACCGCCGACAAGAAGCGCAGCATCATCGACTCCTTAGGCTACAAGGTACCCGAGGTGGTGGCCACGCAGGAGATGCGCCAGGAACGCTTCGACAACTGGGAGCTGACCGATGACCACGGCATGCTCATCTACGGTGTGGCCAAGGACCAGGCCGGCAAGGAGTACTACATGGTGAAGAACTCCTGGGGCGAGACCGGCGACTACAAGGGCACCTGGTATATGACCAAGACCTTCATCGCCGCCAACACCATGGACTTCCTCATCAACAAGAAAGCCATCCCCGCCGACATCCGCAAGAAATTAGGCCTATGAACAGAATAGCCCTCCTCGCCCTCTGTCTCCTATGCTGCAACATTGTTGCAGCCCAAACCGCCCAAGAGGAGCTGAAAGCCAACCGCTACCTCTCAGGCAGCAACTACCTCGACTACGACCGCCAGCTGGCCACCGAGCCGCTGACGCCCGCCCCCAAGGGCTACGAGCCTTTCTACATGAGCCACTACGGCCGCCACGGTTCGCGCTGGCTCATCGGTGAGAATGACTACCAGACGCCGCTGAGCATACTCCGCGACGCTCACCAGGCTGGCAAGTTGACCGCCGAGGGCGAGGCCGTACTCAAGAAACTGGAGGACTTCCACCCGACCACCATCAAGCGCCTGGGCGAGCTGACCACCGTCGGCGAGCGCCAGCACCACGGCATCGGCAGTCGTCTGGCTAAGAACTTCCCCGAAATCTTCAAGGCCAAGAACGTGCCCATCGATGCCCGCTCGACAGTCGTCATACGCTGCATCCTGTCGATGGAGGCCGAGTGCGAGGAACTGGCTGCCGCCAACCCCACCGCCCGCTTCCATAACGACGTCAGCGAGTCGTTCCAGTACTACCTCAACCAGGACTGGAGCGACCGCCTGCGCCGGGCCAGCCGCAAGAGTCGTGGCGTGCGCAATGAGTACGAGCGGAAATACAGCCACCCCGAGCGACTGATGAAGGTGCTGTTCAACGACCAGAGCTACGTCTATGACAACATCCGGGCCAGCTCGCTGATGCGCCAGCTCTTTGAGGTGGCCGCCAATATGCAGAGCCACGACACCGACATCGAGCTCTACTCGCTGTTCACCGACGAGGAGGTCTACGACCAGTGGCGCATCCGCAACGTGGGTTGGTACCTGGAGTACGGCGCAGCCCCGCAGTCGGACGGCATCATGCCCTTCAGCCAGCTCAACCTGCTCCGCAACATCATCGAGACCGCCGACACCATCGTCCCTGTGGTCGCCGCTTCTCCGGCGACTACCCCACAGGCAACGCTCCGCTTCGGCCACGAGGTGTGCGTCATGCCGCTGGCCTGCCTCCTGGAACTTGGCCAATGCGGTGCGCAGGTAGAGGATCTCGACAAGCTGGACGAAGTCTGGCGCAACTACCGCATCTTCCCGATGGCCTGCAACATCCAGCTCGTCTTCTACCGTCCCAAGAAGGGCGATGGCGACATTCTGGTGAAGGCCCTGCTCAACGAGCGCGAGGTGACGCTGCCCACGCAGCCCGTCAGCGGCCCCTACTACCGCTGGGCTGACCTGCGCCAGTACTATCTCGACAAAATCCAGAAGTTCAACGACCGTTAATTCTTTTATAGATAAACAAACCCTAAAAAACAAAAAGACTATGAAACCAACTCTTTTCCTGCTCGCTGCCGGTATGGGCAGCCGCTACGGTGGTCTGAAACAGCTCGACGGACTGGGTCCCAACGGCGAGACCATTATGGACTATAGTATCTACGACGCCATTCAGGCCGGCTTCGGCAAGATTGTATGGGTCATCCGCAAGGACTTCGAGGAGCAGTTCCGCACACAGATTCTCTCGAAGTACGAGGGACAGGTGCCCTGCGAACTCTGCTTCCAGGCTCTTGACGCACTGCCCGAGGGCTTTAGCGTGCCCGAAGGACGTGTAAAGCCTTGGGGAACGAACCACGCCGTGCTGATGGGCAAGGACGTGATTAAGGAACCGTTCTGCGTCATCAACTGCGACGATTTCTACGGCCGCGACGCCTTTATGCAGATAGGCAAGTTCCTGGCTGGTCTGCCCGAGGGCTCAAAGAACCAGTACGCCATGGTGGGCTTCCGCTGCTGCAACACGCTCTCGGAGAACGGCTCAGTGGCCCGCGGCGTCTGCGCCTACAACGAGAAGCGCCACCTGACCGACGTCGTCGAGCGCACTGAGATTATGCGCATCGCCGACAAGGGTAACGCCATCTGCTACAAGGACGGCGACGAGTGGTTCCCGTTGGAGGAGAATGTTCCCGTATCGATGAACATGTGGGGCTTCACACCCGACTACTTCGACTACTCGGAGGCCTACTTCCGCGAGTTCCTCAGCGACCCAAAGAATATGGAGAACCTCAAGGCTGAGTTCTTCATCCCGCTGATGGTCAACAAGCTCATCACCGAAGGAACGGCTACCTGCGAGGTGCTCGACACCACGTCGAAGTGGTTTGGCGTCACCTACGCCGCCGACCGCCAGGCTACCGTCGACCGCATCCAGAGCCTCGTCGACGAGGGTGTCTACCCCAACAAGTTGTTCTAAGCACAATCTTTCTTTACCCACAAAACAAAAAACTCCGAACCGCCAAACGATTCGGAGTTTTTCAGTTGTTATTATCTCGACTGATTTGAGGAAGCCTCCCCAGTGGTCTGGTCAGATGAAGCCGGTAAAGATTCTATGTTTAGGATGAAAGCAATCAGAGCGGTCACGTCGCTGATGTTCACTTCGCCGTCTTCATTAATGTCTGCGGCATCGATGTTGAAATCCTCAGGAGTGCTGGTACTGCCCAACAGATAACTGACAAGTGCACGCACATCGTTGGCATCGACCTCGCGGTCGCCTGTCAGGTCGTTAGGCACCGGCGGCAAGCCGAGGTAGATGAGACGGAAGTTGTCGAAAGCCACCCAATTTGCCGTTGTGCTTTCAACCTTCAGACCTAGAGTGACTGAACTGCCTTCGGTCACGGTCAGTTCTGGCGTGGTGAAGGTCTCAGGCACGCCGTTGGCGGTATGGCAGCCGACTTCCTGGTCGCCGAGGAAGAGCGTCACACCCGTCACCTCCTTGGTGGCATCGCTCTGCTGGGTAGCAATGACGTCGAGCGAGAGCCGATAGACACCGGCAGGCAGGTCGGCGAACGTCTGCGACAAGGTACGGTCACCCAGTGTTGCAGGCCCATTCACCCACGACTCGTAGAATCGGTTGGTGAGCAGGGCGTCGCCATCGTGATAGAACGTGGTATTACTGCCCCATGAGTTATCGGTTGTCCAGCCTTCGAACGAACTGCTGGCGCAATCGCCATTGGTGATGAGGAAGGAGTAGTCGACAGGAGTGCTCTCACTGGCCTCCACTTCAAGAAGTTTCGCCCTAAGACTTTCCGCGGCATCAGCAATCTCAGAAGCGGTGGAAAGGGGATTCTCATAGATGGCAATTTCGCCCTCGCCGACACCGGCGACACGGGCCGAAATGACGAGGGGCCACATCTTCTGACGCTCAGGTGCTGCCTCGTCGATGGTCATTCGATGGATAGTATAGGCTCTTGGGCTCATAAGCATCCACTTTGTGCCAACACCACTATGGTATGAGTCTTTCGGAGCTGCAAGCACATAGGGCGTATTACCGACATCCCCCACAAAACCTACATAGCGTGTTCCGAGAGCAGCGGTGCCATATTTCACATTATTTGGATCTACTTGCAAGGTATATAAACCATCGCTTTCCAAATTCAACTTAAAGTCACGAGTATTGGTAGCATCAGGAACTACTTTCTTGTATAGTTTGAAGGCACCCACGGGACACCAACTCTTTGCAACGGAGAAGGTTCCAGTGACACCAATCTCTATGGTAGAACTTGTGGACAGCGTGAATTCAATTGACGTTTCATAGGTATCAGAAGCCAGGGCATCGGCAGCCTCAGCCAATGTGTTGGCATAACTATTAAGTGTCACACTACCCAGTGTGGGTAGCTTGGTAGTTTTACTGCCAGCCTTCAAATTGGCACGAGAGGTATTTGGAGACGTATTGTATAATTGTCCTTCACGATAGAACGCTTGTGAAGTCAATTTATAGGTTCCTGCAGGCAAAGTGATGCTTTGAAGCGCAGAATAGGAAGTCACATTTACATTGTCCCATCCTGCATAGAATTCTATGGCATATGCGTCTTTGTTTGATGCTCCAGCCGTAGGATTACCATTCTGGTTCTTGATAGTCCAGCCGGTAGTACTCGACATATTTGCGTTTGTGATATAGGTACTAGTAACATCCTCCCATGGGCTGCCAATCGATGCGGATCCGTCTACCCACATCCCATCTTCTCCGCTGACATAAAGATATTTACCGGTAGTACTGTTCTTGAAAGAGTACAAACCACTGTTGGTACCATTCTCCAGTGTCCAAACTAGACCAGAAGAGCCAAGCGAGGCAGCTGTACCATAGCTGTTGCCACCAGTGAGGACCTTGCCTGCATCGACATTATACAGATAATATGACTTGCCTATCGTGGCCTCCGAGTTGACGTCAACGTCGCCTCCATCGACTTCTGAACGCAATATCATACGAATGCCTATGTGGTCGGCCGTGGCCTCACTGTCGCGGTTTCCGGCCAGTACTTCGCCAGCGGCAAAATTCTTGTCGTTGTCCCATAGACCGACATACATATTGTGGTAAAGGTTGCGACAGACCCAATAGTCGCCACTGCTGATATATTCGAAACCGAAGGCAGTCTGAGAAGCCTCCTCGGTATAATTGCTGTTGCGAGTGACGAAATTCCACGATTTTGGACTGGCAATGAGATAGCCCGTCTCTCCGTAGTTACGTAAGGAATAGCCACCGTTGCTGTTTGCCTCCAGTATCCAAAGCTGGTAGGGGTCATCGCCAGGGTCGCTGTTGTAAGCCTTGTACAGCACGCGGTCTTCGCCAGTGGGAGCGACAGACCATACGAGGTTGCTGTAGGCCTCCTTGGAATAGAACTGGAAATAGAAATCGCCAATGTTGGAGGGCAGAGATGTTACATTGTCGGTGCCGCTTGTTGCAATCCCCAGCGTATTGCTCTCGCTGGTTTCGCTATCTAAGGCGTCCTGTATGCGCCATTCGTAGTTCTCGGCATTCTCAAAGGTTCCGGTATAGCTGTAACTCTGGTCGCCCCGGCCTGTCTTGTCCTTGCGGTCGATGGTGGCCAAGGTTGTCCAGGAAGAGGCCGATGACGACTTATATTGCACACGGATTTCGTCCATCATGTCGCCGTTGGAATCTTTCCAAGTGAAGCTGATGTCGCTGCCTAAAATAGTACCTGATAGCGAATAAGGCTGCTTTAAAACAACCTTTGGGATAAACTCGTAACTCTTGTTGTAACCCAAACCGCCATCGGTGGCAGCATAAGTGCGGCCAAGGGAGGTGAGGCTGCCATCTTTATAGACATTTGCCTTCGACTCACTATTCCAGTAGAAATAGCGTTCCACGTAAACTGCTTTATTAAGTGTACTAAGGATGTTGCTGGTGTTGTCAACAATTTTCTGATCTGTCACTCCACTACCAAATGCGCCAGCACCGCCGCTCCACGAATGCCCCCACATCCATTCGCTGATGAGCAGGGGGCGCTTATAGGTGTTGTAGTGACTGTAGAGGCCATTGAAATCCGTCCAGTAGCAATGGAGGTCATAGAGGTCGCAACGCCACCCACGGGCATCAATGGCTTCAAAGAAAGTCTTTTGCCAGTTCATATTACCATCCCAAGAAGAAGGTGAGCAAAGGCGCAGGCCTGTACGCATGGCGTCTTCCCAGTAGCCAAGCACTTGCTCCACGGAGGCCGGTTCGTCATCGTCGGGATTCGCAGGCTCGTTGTCAGTCTTCATTGTGCAAGCGTATTCCGTATCGCCACACGCTGCTACACCAGGCCACCCCGGATGGATTTTGTGAGGCAACCATTCCACATCAGGCAACCGCCCATCCCCACCAGTATCATAGGTGTAGCAGCCCTGCACGTTCAGCGCATCGCAAACCTCAGCTCTGGTATCGTTGGCAATACCCGTCTTTCCGAAATTCTGCCATTTGAAGAGACGATAAGAAGAAACCTTGCCAGAAAGCACGGCAGGGAGGTTCATCTCCAAGTCCTCTGTGTCGGCTATGAAGCAACGACTATAGCCCCACCCTGCAGTTCCCGTGGCAAAGGTGACCATATAGCCGCGCTTCAGCTTGAAGCTCTTGAAGTTGTTATTCAGTTCTGTGTCGGTCAGGGTCTTCATGTAACCACCATTGCTTCCCGTGGTGTAGCCGTTGTAGGATGTGCCCGAATAGTCTGTGCCCGAATAGCAGGTCAAAGGCTTGATGTCAGAGGCGTATGGCAGTATGATACAACCCTTATTATACATCTTCACCTGGCAGTTCTTGCCGTCTTCGGCCTTTTGCCCATTTATCTTCACATGGTCTGCCAGCAGTCTGATGCCTGCCGATGGTTTCACCTTGCTGAGGATGACGACGGCATGGTCGGTGTTGACGATGTTGACTACGCCTGACGATCCAAAAGGGGTCTCTCCTGTGACAGTATAATCAACGTTGGTGTTGATGTCGACGGTGGAGGTTACTTGTGATACAGTCTGTTTGGAATTAGCACCATTTGCACCGATGCTTACGACCAAGAGTAAAGCCACGGCCAGCGACTTGATGTTAGTAGTGAACGATTGTTTCATATACATTAGTTTTAGTCAGGGGCAAAGGTACGAATTATTTTTGGATTTTCATCAACTTTTCCTCTTTTTTTCGTACCTTTGCACCCGCTATGCTGAAAGATATACTTACCGAGGAGCAGCTGACACAGCTGAAAGGGCTGATTGCCGACGCCCAGAACATCGTCATCACTTGTCACCAGAACGCCGACGGCGATGCCATCGGGTCGAGCCTTGGCTGGGCGGAGTACCTGAAACTGCAGGGGAAGGAGCCGACCATCATCGTGCCCGACCAGTACCCCGACTACCTGCACTGGCTGCCCAACACGGAAAAGATTGTGCGCTACGACAAGCATAAGGACCAGGCCGACCTGCTGCTGAAGATTGCCGACCTCATCTTCTGCCTCGACTTCAACACGCCGGCGCGCGTCGACGAGATGCAGACAGCGCTCTGCGCTTCTCCCGCAAAGAAGGTGCTCATCGACCACCACCTGGGTCCCGACGTAGAGGCGGTGCTCACCATCTCGCACCCCGAGATGTCGTCAACCTCGGAACTCGTCTTCCGCATCGTATGGCAGCTCGGCGGCTTCGACGAGCTGAAGAAGCACTTCGCCACACCCATCTACTGCGGCATGATGACCGACACGGGCGGCTTCACCTATAACTCCAGCGACCCCGCCATCTATTACATCATCTCGCAACTGCTGACCAAGGGCATCAACAAGGACCGCATCTACCGCAACGTCTTTCACAATTTCTCGGAGGACCGCCTGCGACTGACAGGCTTCGTCATGTTTGAGCGCTTGGTGGTCGACAACGAGCGCCACGCCTCCTACTATGCCCTGCGCCGCGAGGACCTCAAGCGGTTCCACTTCGTCAAGGGCGACGCTGAGGGGCTGGTCAACATGCCGCTGCAGATCAAGGGCCACAAACTGAGCATCTCGCTGCGCGAGGACACCGACAAGCCGAACCTCGTATGGGTGTCGCTCCGCTCGGTCGACGACTTCCCCTGCAACAAGATGGCAGCCGAGTTCTTCAACGGCGGCGGCCACCTCAACGCCTCCGGCGGTCGCCTCAACTGCTCCATCGACGAGGCCATTGAGGTTGCCCGCAAGGCCATCATCGCCTACGAGTCGTTGCTTAAGAAATCTTAGGCACGACACGCCTTTGCAACCGAGTTGCAAGAACCTTTCCGTACCTTTGCACCGTCATTCAAAGAAAGATGTAAAGATATGGAACATTCTCACCACCACGAACACGAGTGCTGTTCGCACAAGCACGGACATGAGCACCACCATCATCACCACGAGCACGACGGAATGAAGGGCCGCATAGCCCTGATTGTTGCCGCAGCCGTGCTGCTGGTCGGCGCCGTCGTCATTGAGCACTATCTGGCACTGCCGATGTGGCAGCTGCTGCTCGTCTATCTCATACCTTACCTGATTGTCGGCCACGACACGTTGAAGGAAGCTGTCGAGGGCGTCGTCCACGGCGATGCCTTCAACGAGCATTTCCTCATGTCGGTAGCCACTATCGGCGCCCTCGCCATCGGTTTCCTGCCGGGTGCCGAGACGCAGTTCCCGGAGGCGGTGTTCGTCATGCTGTTCTTCCAGGTCGGCGAACTGTTCGAGGGCTATGCCGAAGGACAGAGTCGCAAGGGCATCGCCCACCTGATGGACATCCGCCCCGACATCGCCCATCTGGCCGACGGCACTGACGTCAGTCCCGACAAGGTGGCCATGGGCGAGACCATCGTCATCCGTCCCGGTGAGAAGGTGCCGCTCGACGGCGTCGTGCTGAACGGCACATCGGCGCTGAACACCGTGGCGCTGACGGGCGAGAGCGTGCCCCGCGACGTCACCGTCGGCGACGAGGTCATCTCGGGCTGCGTCAACATCTCAGGCGTGTTAGAGGTGCGGACGACGAAAGCCTTCGGCGAGAGCACCGTTTCGAAGATTATCGACCTCGTGGAACATGCCAACGAGCACAAGTCGAAGAGCGAAGCCTTCATCACGCGCTTTGCCCGCATCTACACCCCCGTCGTCGTCGGTGCAGCCCTCCTCATCGCCATTGTTCCACCTCTTCTCTTGTCACTATCCTCCCTTCACCCCTCACCCTTCACCAATCACCTATCGACGTGGCTCTACCGCGCCCTAATGTTCCTGGTGGTGTCGTGCCCCTGCGCCCTGGTGCTGAGCGTACCGCTGACATTCTTCGGCGGCATTGGCGGAGCCTCGCGGCGCGGTATTCTCATCAAGGGTGCCAACTACATGGACCTGCTGGCGAAGGTCGGCACCGTGGTCTTCGACAAGACAGGCACGCTGACGCATGGCCGCTTCGACGTCGAGGCTGTCCATCACGGCAGTTGTGACAAGACCGACGCTGAGAAGGAGCGCCAACTGCTGCACCTCGCCGCCCATGTGGAACACTTCTCAACCCACCCCATCGGAGCCGCCCTGCGCGACGCTTTCCCCGACGAGGCCACCGACGGCTGCGAGGTGAGCGACGTCTCCGAGGTTGCCGGACAGGGTATTCGCGCCCGCGTAGGTAATAAAGAGGTGTGCGTCGGCAACACGAAGATGATGGATGCCGTCGGTGCCCAATGGCACGACTGCACCCATACGGGTACCATCATCCACGTCGCCATTGACGGCCAGTATGCCGGCCACATCGTCATCAGCGACCAGGTGAAGGCCGACAGTGCCGCCGCCATCACCCAGCTGCACGAGCTTGGCATCAGGAATACCGTCATGCTGACTGGCGACCGTCAGGAGGTGGCTGCCGACGTAGCCCGCCAACTCGGCATCAAGGAGTTCCATGCCGGTCTGCTGCCCGCCGACAAAGTTAAGTACATCGCCCAGCACCCAACACCCAACGCCCAACACCCCCAAACCATCGCCTTCGTAGGCGACGGCATCAACGATGCGCCGGTACTGGCACGGGCCGACGTGGGCATTGCCATGGGAGGCTTGGGCAGCGATGCCGCCATCGAGGCTGCCGACGTGGTGCTGATGGACGACCAGCCGTCGAAAATAGCACTGGCCATTCGCATCGCCCGCCGCACGCTGGCCATCGCCCGCCAGAACGTGTGGTTCGCCATCGGCGTCAAGGTGACCGTCCTGCTGCTGGCAGCCTTCGGACTGGCCACCATGTGGCTCGCCGTCTTTGCCGATGTCGGCGTCACCGTGTTGGCCGTCCTCAACGCCATGCGTACCCTGCGTACGCGTGGCTTTTAAGAAAGTTTTTCACTTCCGCTTCCCGCTTCTCATTTCTTTTTCGTAATTTTGCAGCCGAAATTGCAATTATGTGGATATGAGAAAGATTATCTATACACTTTTCGTGCTCGTAGCCGTCCTTTTGTCGGTTGCCTGCAACGATTACGAAACCTACGGCGAACTGAAGGAAAAGGAGCGCGACAACATCAGCCAGTTCATCTCCGACAGCAGCTACGTCATTATCAGCGAAGACCAGTTCCACGAACAGGACGACAAGACCATCGGCGACAAGCAGTTTGTCTACTTGTCGAAGAGTGGCGTCTATATGCAGATTGTGCGCCAGGGCTGCGGCGAGAAGATCAAGGACGGCGAGACGCTGAGCATCCTCTGCCGCTTCGTAGAGAAGAGCATACAGGATACTTCTATGCTCTTCAACGCCTACTATTACATCTTCGACCCCGACATCATGAACGTCACACGCAAGGGTAGCACCTACAGTGCTACGTTTGTCAGCGGCGTCATGCTCTCGACCTATGGCTCCAGCGTCCCCGAGGGATGGCTCGTCCCCCTGCAGTATGTAAACATCGGCCGTCTGACCAAGCCCGACGACGAGCTGGCACGCGTGAAACTCATCGTGCCCCATTCGCAGGGCACCACCCAGAATGCCAAATCGAACGTCAAACCTTATTATTACGACATTACGTTCCAACGCGGACGATAAAGGGGAAAAAGTAAAAAGGTAAGAAGGTAAAAAAGTAAAAAAACAATGACACTCATAAAATCCATTTCCGGCATCCGCGGCACCATCGGCGGACACACGGGCGACACGCTCAACCCGTTAGACATCGTTAAGTTCACAACAGCTTACGCCACGTTCATCGGCGGCAAGAAGATTGTCGTCGGCCGCGACGGTCGCATCTCAGGCCCCATGGTGCGCGACGTCGTCTGCGGCACCCTCGTCGGCATGGGCTACGAGGTTATCGACATCGGACTGGCCACCACGCCAACCACCGAGCTGGCCGTGCGCTGGCACGAGGCCGACGGCGGCATCATCATCACCGCCTCGCACAACCCTACCCAGTGGAACGCCCTGAAGCTGCTCAACAGAGAAGGCGAATTCCTAACGGCTGCCGACGGTGCCGAGGTACTGCGCATCGCCGAGGCCGAGGATTTTGACTATGCACCCGTCGAGCGACTGGGTCGCGTCGTCACCGACGATACGATGAACCTGCGCCACGTTGACTCCGTGTTGCAGTTACGACTTGCCGACACAGAGGCCATCCGCCGCCGCAAGTTCCGCGTCTGCGCCGACACCATCAACAGCGTCGGCGGCATCATCCTGCCCCAGTTGTTCCAAGCCCTCGGCGTTGACTACGAGATACTCAACGGCGACTGCACAGGCAAGTTTGCCCACAACCCCGAACCGCTTGAGAAGAACCTCGGCGGCATCATGGACCGAATGCGCAAAGGTGGCTTCGACCTCGGCATCGTCGTCGACCCCGACGTTGACCGTCTGGCCTTTATCTGCGAGGACGGCACGATGTTCGGCGA
>CAMHHO010000052.1:0-22970 GCA_946184965.1 uncultured Prevotellaceae bacterium
GCTCGTCGATGTAGTTCAGGTTCATGTCGTAGTGGTGCATCTGGTCGTTGCGCTCAGGATTACGGCAGATGTAGCCGTCGGAGTACATCTGTGTGCCCCACCGCTTCTCGGCACGTGCCAGGTTCAGCGCTGAGTCCTGAGAGGGATGGGGGATGGTCGGCTCAACGTCAGTCACCTGACTCTTGGCGTAAGCGTCGAAGTGGCTCACCTGACGGTCGTTCCAGCCGAGAACGTCGCCGACGTAGGCAGCCCGCCAGCCCGCCAGCGGCATGCGCCAGCCGATGCAGCCGTGGAGCCACGTCTTGCCGTCCCAGTCGCCGTCGGCAGCCAGGGCCAACGCTCCACCCAAGGTATTGATATAGGGGTCGGGGGTCTCGAAGCTGATGCGGCTGGCCAGCTGACGGAAATGGTTAGCCGCTGCCAGATACTCGGCGTCAGCCGTCTGACGCTCAGGCACCCGCAACTGGTTCAGGTCAACCTCAATGAATCCCGTCCCGGCATCTAATGGCAGCGTCACCTCCTGCAACACAGGTCCCTTGGCCTCGAAGCATCCGGGCTTGTCGGCCCCGATGTCGCCATTGCGGTGGAGTTTCGGAATGGCAATGTCAGCCACCCGTCCGTGAATCGTGGCACGGCCCATGAAATGCGGACCGTAGAAACGCCAGATGGCTGCCTCGCGGTCGGGACACGCCACCACTTCTATAAACAGCTCTGCCCCACCCCATCGAGGATCGCTCAGCCGGTAGGTTCGCTGCCCAGCCTCATAGCAGGCGTCACAATGCGCTGCAGAATCAAGGGCGACGGACAGTCCGTCCATCTCCAGCGTGAAGCTGATGTTACGATGGTAATTCTTCTTTACCACGGCAAACACCGGGCGGTCGCTGGTCTCTAACCGCCAGTCGGTCGGACTGCCGTAGAGGGCACGGGTGAAGCGGTTGGTACCGTTTTCGCAGACGAAGGCGCCGCCCTTGGGAAAATACTGCTGACTACGCTCGACCCCAATCTTGTCAAGGTTATAGGATGTCGACTCAATGAAGTCGCCCACCTTCTGTTTCTGTCCGAAGGCGACGATGGCTGTCAGGACTGCTGATAGTAGATATAGTTTTCGCATACGCTTGCAAAGGTACGAATAATTCTTGAAACGCGCAAACGATTGGAAACAAAAAACGGGACGTCGTCACGACGTCCCGTTTTTCAAAAACAAACTACTTAAAAACTAATCTACTAAAACAAATCAAAAATATCTTTCCTTTTCGGGGTGCAAAGTTACAGCATTCTTACGAATCCTGCAAATCCGCACGTCTCAAAAGCTTTTCAATTTACATCATGCCGCCCATTCCAGGTGCTCCGCCCATCGGCATAGCGGGTTCTTTCTCGGGTTTGTCGACGATGAGGCACTCGGTGGTGAGGAACATGCCGGCAATCGAGGCTGCATTCTCCAGAGCCACACGAGCCACCTTGGCGGGGTCGATGACACCAGCCTCGCGCAGATCCTCGTAGACATCGGTGCGGGCGTTGAAGCCGAAGTCGCCCTTGCCCTCGCGAACCTTCTGGACAACCACGGCACCCTCCTGACCGCCGTTGACGGCAATCTGGCGCAGCGGCTCCTCAATGGCGCGGCAGATAATATTGATACCAGTCTGCTCGTCGGCATTGTCGCCCTTCAGACCAGCCAGGGCCTCCTGAGCGCGGATGTAGGTTGTACCGCCACCAGCCACAACACCTTCCTCGATGGCTGCACGGGTAGCACAGAGGGCGTCGTCGACGCGGTCCTTCTTCTCCTTCATCTCCACCTCGCTGTTGGCACCGACATAGAGCACTGCCACGCCACCGGCCAGCTTGGCCAGACGCTCCTGCAGCTTCTCCTTGTCATACGAGCTGGTAGTCACCTCGATTTCCTTCTTGATCTGGGCAATGCGGTCCTTGATGGCCTGCTTGTCGCCGGCACCGTTGACGATGGTGGTATTGTCCTTCGACACTGTCACCTTGTCACACGTACCCAGCATCTCGAGTGTAGCCTGCTCCAGCTTCAGACCCTTCTCCTCGCTGATGACGACACCGCCGGTCAGTGTGGCAATATCCTCGAGCATGGCCTTGCGACGGTCGCCGAATCCAGGAGCCTTGACGGCACAGATCTTCAGACCGCCACGCAGACGGTTGACAACCAGCGTAGTTAGAGCCTCAGAGTCAACGTCCTCGGCAATCACCAGCAAGGGGCGGCCGCTCTCAGCAGCAGGCTGCAGAATGGGCAGGAAGTCCTTGATGTTGGAAATCTTCTTGTCGTAGATGAGGATGTAGGGATTCTCCATCACGCACTCCATCTTCTCAGAGTCGGTGATGAAATAGGCCGACAGATAGCCGCGGTCGAACTGCATACCCTCGACGACACCGATGTGGGTGTCGCGGCTCTTCGACTCCTCGATGGTGATGACGCCGTCCTTGCTAACCTTGCGCATAGCCTCGGCCAGCAGCTCGCCAATCTCCTTGTCGTTGTTGGCGCTGACAGTGGCCACCTGCTCAATCTTGTCGTAGTTGTCGCCCACCTGCTCGGCACTCTTGGCGATGTGGTCGGTAACGGCCTTCACAGCCTTGTCGATACCGCGCTTCAGGTCCATCGGGTTGGCACCGGCGGTGACGTTCTTCAGTCCCTCGGCCACGATAGCCTGAGCCAGGATGGTGGCGGTGGTGGTACCGTCGCCGGCATCGTCGCCCGTCTTCGAGGCCACGCTCTTCACGAGCTGTGCGCCAGTGTTCTCAAACTTGTCCTCCAGCTCGATTTCCTTAGCGACGGTCACACCGTCCTTGGTAATCTGCGGAGCACCGAACTTCTTCTCAATCACTACGTTGCGTCCCTTCGGACCAAGCGTCACTTTAACGGCGTTAGCCAACTGGTCGACACCCTGCTTCAGCAGGTCGCGAGCCTCAATATTGAATTTAATATCCTTTGCCATGGTTCTTTTCTTTTTTGCGATGTTTCGATGTTTCGATGTTTCGATGTTTCGATAATTCGATGTTTCGAGATTATTTCTCAATGACTGCCAGCACGTCCGACTGACGCATCATCAGGTACTTCGTGCCCTCGAACTCCAGCTCGGTGCCTGAGTACTTACCGTAAAGCACTTCGTCGCCTTCCTTCAGGATCATCTGTTCGTCCTTCGTACCCTGTCCTACGGCCTTGATGGTTCCGTGCAAGGGCTTCTCCTTTGCGGTATCAGGAATGATGATGCCGCCAATCTTCTCTTCTGCCGGTGCGGGCAATACCAGCACGCGGTCTGCTAATGGTTTGATGTTCATAATACGTTTGTTTTATTAATTGTTTAACATTTCTGCCCTTCTCTATGCGAAAACCGTGCCAAAACGTCGCAACTGACATTTTGGCACAAAGAGTTTTTCTAATAAGTTCAGGTCTTTACTGGATATTCACGTTCTTCGTGATACAGTTATCAATCAACGAGGGAGCAAAGGCTTGCTTTTCATCCTGCACACTAATGTTCTCGAACGTGAAGCCCGTCAGTTTGTACTTCTCAGATTTACCGACATCGAAGAAGTTCTTGGTGGTCATCTGGATGTTACGGATGGTGATGTCGTTGCATTGCGACAGGGGCATGTCCTCACGGTCCTCAGGCTTGAAAAACTGCGTCCAGGGGCGGACAACGAGGAACGAGCCGCACTGGCCGGTGATGTCCTCGACGGTGACGTATTCATAGTGCTGGGGCGTGTCGGGGCGCATCTTGAGCCAGAGCACGCGGGTAGCCGACCCGACATGGCAGCGGCGCAGGATAACGTTGCGGTCGTGGAGCGACTCTGAGCCGAGGGTCAGGCAGCCATGAACCTTGCCGTAGGTGCAGTCCTCGATGATGATGTTCGAGCAGGGGCCGTTGTTCGCGTCCTTGTCGGCCCATGTGCCCTTACCGCCCTTCAGCACGACGGCATCGTCGTTGACGTGCATATAGCATCCGTGAATGAGCACGTTCTTGCAGACGTCGAGGTCGATGGCATCGCTTGAAGGGGCACCGCACTTGGGGTCAACGGGCGTGACGTTCTCAGTCGGGGCATAGATGAAGCAGCCGAGATAGCGCACGTTCTCGCAGCGGTAAAGATGGTTGGTCCAGTAGGGCGAGTTGATAATCTTCACGTCCTGCACGGTGACATTCTTGCTATTAGATATGTACACGTTGCGCGGACGCATGGCTTCGAGGTTGGTGCAGTTGCGGTTGTACTTGCGGCGAATCCAGAACTCCTCCCAGTAGGGCTGGCCGTTGCCGTTGATGGTGCCGGGGCCGGTAATCGTGAAGCCGTCGCAGCCGTCGGCATTGACCAGGGCGGCAAAGTAGTCGAGCGTCTGTCCCTCCATGCGGGTCTTGACCACGGGGAAGTGCTTGATGCGCGTACTGCCCTGCAGTTCGCCGCCCTCCTCAATCTTCAGGTGGGTCTTGGGCTTGAAGAAGAGCGAGCCGCTGACGAAAGTTCCACGCGGAATGACGACCACACCCCCACCCTCGGAGGCGCAGCGGTCGATGACGGCCTGCAGCCGCCCGGTCTGCACTTCGCTGCTGTAGCCGTCGACGCCGTAGTCGGTAACCACATAGCGCTTCAGCCCTGCGAGGTCGACGCGCGAGGTGTCGCTGAACCACTCGCCGACGGGCGTGCCGTCGGGCCACATTTGCGGGTTTGTCACTTTCTTTTTTCCTGTTGCCGTGAGACACACCAACGTGAGCAATAACGGCAGAATTTTGCTGATTTTCATCGTCTTCTTTGTTTTAGTTATAGTTTTTGTGTGCAAAAATAGCAAATTATTCTGATAAATTGATGCTAATTACAAAAAAAGTCGTAACTTTGTGCCATAATTTATACGCGAACGTTATGAAAAGCTTTTTGAAGTACACTCTGGCCACTATTTGTGGCCTTGTCATTTTTACTTTCATTGCAGGTATTTTCTTCCTGCTGTCGCTGGCCGGTATGGCTGCATCGGGAAGTACGACGCCATCGGTCAAGAGCAACTCCGTATTCGTGCTGAAGATGGACGGCGCCATCCAGGAGCGCAGCGAGGGCGGCACGCCGCTCGACTTCCTGATGGCACAGAGCGACATGAGCGTCATGGGACTGGACGACATCCTGGCCAGCATCAAGAAGGCCAAGGAGCATGAAGACATCAAGGGTATTTATATAGAAGGCGGACTCTCCGAGTTTGATTCTCCTGCTACAGCCCAACAGGTGCGCGACGCCCTGAAGGACTTCAAGAAGAGCGGCAAGTGGATTATCGCTTATGCCGACAACTATACACAGTCGGGCTACTATGTGGCCTCGGTGGCCGACAGCGTCATACTCAACAAGACGGGCATGATTGAGCTGAAGGGCATCGGCGGCAAGCGCGAGTTCATGACCGGCCTCTACGAGAAGATCGGCGTGAAGTACCAGGCTGTGCGCGTGGGTAAGTACAAGAGCGCCGTCGAGAGCGTCATACGCAAGGACATGAGCCCCGAGAACCGCGAGCAGACAGAGGCCTACCAAGGGGGCATTTGGAAGCATATGCTCAGCGACATGGCCGAGAACCGCACGAAACTGACGGCTGAGCAGATTGACCAGCTGGTGAACGACAGCATTCTGGCCTTCGCCGCACCCGACGACTACCTGAAGAGTGGCCTCATCGACGCGCTCCGCTATCCTGAGACGGTAAAGGCCACCATCAAGGGCATGCTGGGCACCGACGACGACATCAACCAACTGCTGCTCGCCGACATGATTGCCCTGCCCGACAAGGAGAGCGACAAGGGCGACGAGGTGGCCGTCTACTACGCCTACGGCGAAATCATCGACCAGCAGACCAGCCTCTTCTCCACCGAGCATAACATCATCGGCAAGGAGACCGTCGACGACCTGAAAAAGCTGGCCAGCGACGATAACGTGAAGGCCGTCGTCCTGCGCGTCAACTCGCCCGGCGGCAGCGCCGTTGCCTCAGAGCAGATTGCCCACGCCATCACCCAGCTCAAGACCAAGAAGCCCGTCGTCGTCTCGATGGGTGGTCTGGCAGCCTCGGGCGGCTACATGATCAGTGCCTACGGCGACTACATCTTTGCCGAGCCCACCACCATCACGGGCAGCATCGGCATCTTCGGCCTTGTCCCCAACGTCTCTGAGCTGGTGACCGGCAAGCTCGGCGTCACCTTCGACGGCACAAAAACCAACAAGTACACTGACTTCGAGGAAAACCTGGTACTCACCAAGGACAACGCCCAGGAAATCAAGTTCATGCAGACCTACGTCGACCGCGGCTATGAGACGTTCCTCAACCTTGTGGCCGACGGGCGCAAGATGACCCGCAACGCTGTTCACGAGATAGCCCAGGGCCGCGTGTGGCTTGCCACCGACGCCCTGCCCATCAAGCTCGTCGACAAGCTGGGCTCGCTCGACGACGCCGTTAAGAAGGCAGCCGAACTGGCCAAGCTCGACGAGTATCACAAGAAGAGCTATCCCGAGCCCGCACCCTGGTACCAGCAGCTGATGGACATGAGCGAGAAGAAGGGCACCTACCTCGACGGAGAACTGCGCGAGGTGCTCGGCGAGTTCTACCTGCCCGTGCTCAACGCCCGCCGCGACATGCAGCGCAACCGCCTGCAGGCCCGACTGCCTTACCTGCTGAACTTCTGAATCACAAACATCGAAACTTCGAAACATCGAGAAATCGACACCACGTAATCCCCGCAAATCTTGGAAGGCGACTTCATCAAAATCAACGAATGGCTGCTGCCGCTTAGCTGGTTCTACGGCTTGGGCGCAAACTTCAGGAACTTCCTCTTCGAGGTAGGTATTCTGAAGAGCCGTGCCTATAAGACACCCGTCATCTCGGTGGGCAATATCACCGTCGGCGGCACCGGCAAGACGCCCCACGTGGAATACCTCGTCCGCCTGCTGCAGGACAAAGTGCGCGTGGCCGTACTGAGCCGAGGCTACAAGCGCAAGAGCAGCGGTTTCGTGCTGGCCGGCAAGGACACGCCGATGGAGCAGATAGGCGACGAGCCGTTCCAGATGAAGCAGAAGTTTCCTGATGTCACGATTGCCGTCGACAAGAAGCGCACACGAGGCATCGAACGGCTGACAAGCGAGGAGGCCGACGGCAAGGCCATCGACGTCATCCTGCTCGACGACGCCTTCCAGCACCGCTACGTGAAGCCCGGCATCAATATCCTGCTGGTCGACTACCACCGACTCATCATCTACGACAAGCTGCTGCCGGCCGGCCGGCTGCGCGAGCCGCTGAAGGGCAAGAACCGCGCCGACATCGTCATCGTCACGAAGTGCCCGAAGGAGCTGAAGCCAATGGAGTTCCGCGTCATCACCCGCGCCATGGGTCTGTTTCCTTACCAACACCTCTACTTCTCGACACTCGAGTACGACCAGCTGCGACCCGCCTTCAAGGAAGCATCGGCAGGCACTATGCCAAGACTGTCTGAGCAGAACGTGCTCCTGCTGACGGGCATCGCCTCGCCCCGCCAGCTGTTAGAAGACCTGAAGCCGGGGGCTATGAGCATCACGCCGCTGGCATTCCCCGACCACCACAAGTTCCGCCGCAAGGACATCAGGCGGCTCAACGAGGCATTCGAGGCAATGCCCTCGCCCAAGTGCATCGTCACTACCGAGAAGGACGCCACACGACTGACGGTTGCCGAGGGACTGAGCAACGAGGTCAGGCGCAGCCTCTACGTACAGCCTGTGCGCATCAAATTCATGTCTGATCAGGAGGAATCGTTCAACCAGAACATCATCGGCTACATCACGAAGAATTCCAGGAAGAGCATTCTGGGCAAGCCCAAGGAAGAGCACAAGCCGAAGGCCAGCACCGCCGCCCCAAGCGCCGACAAGCCCCGCACCATCAGCTTCAAGAGTTACTGACAAGCATCAAGACAAACCACAATGGAAATAGCAAAGATAGGAGAGTTCGGACTCATAGACCGCCTCACCCATGACCTCAAGCCAAAGAACGAATCGACACACTACGGCATCGGCGACGACTGCGCCGTGCTGTCATATCCCGACCGCGAGGTACTCGTCACCACCGACCTGCTGATGGAGGGCGTACACTTCGACCTCACCTACATCGACCTGCAGCATCTCGGCTACAAGGCCGCAATGGTCAACATCAGCGACGTCTTCGCCATGAACGGCACACCGCGACAGCTGACCGTCTCGCTGGCCATCAGCAAGCGATTCAGCGTCGAGGACATCGAACTGCTCTTCAGCGGCATACGGCTGGCATGCGAGAAATGGAACGTCGACATCGTCGGCGGCGACACCACCTCCAGCTACACGGGCCTGGCCATCAGCATCACCTGCATCGGCGAGGCGCGCAAGGAGGACATCGTCTACCGCAACGGCGCCCGCGACACCGACCTCGTCTGCGTCTCAGGCGACCTCGGCGCCGCCTACATGGGACTGCAGCTCCTGGAGCGCGAGAAGGCCGTCTACTACCAGATGGTGGACGATGCCAAGAAAAGCGGCAGACAGCTGCCCAACTTCCAACCAGACTTCAGCGGCAAGGAGTATCTGCTGCAGCGGCAGCTGCAGACCGAGGCCCGTGGCGACATTATCGGGAAGCTGCGTGAGGCGGGTATCCGTCCGACTGCCATGATGGACGTCAGCGACGGTCTCAGCAGCGAGCTGCGGCACATATGCAAGCAGTCGGGCGTCGGCTGCCGCATCTTCGAGAAGAACCTGCCCATCGACTACCAGACTGCCGTTATGGCCGAGGAGCTGAACATGAACGTCACCACCTGCGCCCTCAACGGCGGCGAGGACTACGAGCTGGTGTTCACCGTTCCCATAGGCGACCGCGAGAAAGTCGAAGCCATTGAGGACGTCCACCTCATCGGCTATATTACCGACCAGAAGTACGGTCACATACTCGTCAGCCGCGACAATCAGGAATTTGAGCTCAAGGCGCAAGGCTGGAACTTTGATGGGAGGAGATGAGGAGATGAGGAGTTGTGGAGATGAGGAGTTGAGGAGATGAACAGAAGACCGAAAGTAGCGATTGTCGACCCAAACACGCTGGCAGCCGTCGGACTGAAACAGATGCTGGTGAACGTCATGCCCATCATGACGGTCGACACCTTCGGCTCGTTTGCTGAGCTCGAAGCCAGCCAGCCCGACGACTACTTCCACTACTTCACGGCCATGAACATCGTACTCGAGAACCGTGCCTTCTTCTCAGCCCGCCGGCAGAAGACCATCGTACTGACGCTTAGCCTCGACACCACCTCGCAACTCAGCGAGTTCCACAGTCTCTGCATCAACGTGCCCGAACAGCAGCTGGTGCGCTCGCTCCTCATGCTCCAGCAGCATGCACACCCCGGTGGCCACAACCTGCCTCCCATGCCCAATGTGCTGCAACGGAAGGTGCTCAGCGACCGCGAAATCGAGGTCATGTCGCTCATCGTCCAGGGGTATATCAACAAGGAGATAGCCGACCGGCTCAACATCGGCCTCTCAACGGTCATCACCCATCGGAAGAACATCATGGATAAGCTCGGCTTCAAGTCAGTCTCGGCACTTACCATCTATGCCGTCATGCACGGCTACGTAGATATCAACAAGATTTAGAGCTTAACGGAAGAAATATCCACCAATCCATTGATAATAGCATAGATAGTAAGGCCCGCTGGCGAATGTATCTGAAGCTTACGGGCTATATTGCGTCTATGCGTAATAACGGTATTGACGGATATAAAGAGGTGGTCGGCAATCTCTTTGTTCGACATGCCTTGCACCAGACTCACAATCACTTCCTTCTCACGATCCGAGAGCGCGTCGGCGTTCTGGGAGGCGCCGATGACCATGCCGCTGATGTTGCGGGCAACGTCGTTCTGGCGCGACAGCTGCTCGAGGCGGCGGATGGCGGGCACGAAGATGCGGTCCTCGACCATAGCGTGCTGGCGTAGCCACTCCTCGTTGTCGTAGATGTCGTGAAGTGTGGCTGTCAGCTTGTTGTTATGGAGTCCGTCCTGCGGCAGGTACTTGATAATGAGCAGCTTGAGTTCGCGCAGCTTCTTGTCGGCCTCCTTGTGATGCTTCGAAAATGTCTCGATGCTATATTCGGTTGGCGTCTTCCCATCGAGCAATTGCTGGACGTATGGGAAGAGCGTACGTTGTTCATAGGTCATGTGCCGGCGTATCTCGTGGGCGTATTCGTCATAGAAGCGCAGAATGAGCTGAGCCAGCGAGTCTGACGGACTGAGGCTCTCCTCAAGTTCTTTGCGGATGAAGGGAAGCTGGAAGTCAAGATAGTACTTGTGGCTGGCGTCAAGATAGTGCACCAACGTGCGCACGTCTAACTGTCCGTCGTTTTCGAATTCGCCATACCCATTGATGGTGAAGTTGACCACAGCCAGGAATGTATACGTGTCGACCCCATTGTCGTCGCAGGTCTCGCGAACGGTCTTGTCGCCAAAGCCGAGCGAGATACCAAAGCTGCCAAGAGCCTGAAGCAGGTCATAGTTGTCACGTATGAGGGTGATCATCTTGTCGTCGGCCTCGTATTGTTTCTGATTCTTCATACCTATTACTGATTATCGGGTGCAAAATTACTGATTTCCCGTGACATACGCAATAATCAAAAGTAGGTATTTTCAAGCGAAATCATCGTTTTTAGGTATTGCATAACAAAAAAAGTCTACATACCTTTGCACTCGATTTTCAGAAAAAAGACAAATATGAATAAGTTGTATGTACTACTCGCCATGCTGGGCATGGCAACGGCAACACTGGCACAAGAGAGTGCCGCCGACAGCGTCTTGCAGCACTCAAACGGCAGGCGCCTGTCAGTTGGAGGCTACGGCGAAATCAATTTCAGCCGCAATTTCTATAGCGACCACGTAAGCCGCTATTCGCAACCTGAAGAGCACAAGGATGACCCTTCTCACGGGCGTTTCGACATTCCCCACGCCGTTATCTACTTAGGCTACGACTTCGGTCAGGGCTGGACGTTCGGTACTGAGATTGAGTTCGAACACGGAGGCAACGGCTTGGCCTACGAGAAGGAAGACGAGGAAGGCGGTGAATGGGAACAGGAGGTTGAAAAAGGCGGCGAGGTGGAGTTGGAGCAGTTCTGGCTGCAGAAATCGTTCGCCAAAGCCCTGAATTTGCGCGTAGGCCACATCGTGGTGCCTGTGGGTTTGAACAATGCCCACCACGAGCCACTAAACTACTTTACCGTCTACCGTCCTGAAGGCGAGAACACCATCATGCCCTCGACGTGGCACCAGACGGGCGTCTCGCTTTGGGGCCGTTCGGGCGACTTCCGCTATGAGGCACAATTCGTGGCCGGACTGAACGCCGACAACTTCACCAACGTCAACTGGATAAAGAATGGGCCGAAGTCGCCCTTAGAGTTCGACGTGGCCAACAAGTACGGCGTGGCCCTGCGATTGGACAACTACACGTTACCTGGACTGCGCATCGGTCTGAGCGGCTACTATGGACACTCGATAGGCAACAGCTATCCGAACAATGCCGCCGGCGTGGATGCCGAGTATAAAGGGCAGGTCGTGATTGGGGCCTTAGACTTCACTTACAAGGGCCACAACTGGATTGTCCGCGGACAGGCTGACTACGGCTACCTCGGCGATGCCGCCCAGCTGAAGTACGTCTACAACCGTCTCAACTCCAAGTCGCCCTACAAGCACTCGGCCTTTGTCTCGAAAAACGCTTATGCCGTGGGTATCGAGGCTGGCTATGACGTGTTCTCGCAGATCAAGAGCCTGCGCGACCGTCAGAAGCAGCTCTACGTCTTCGGCCGTTACGAAGCATACAATCCGTATGCCAGCCAGACCAAGGGCACCGCCTACAACTACACGGACGTCAAGCGGATGGCCTTTGGCATGAACTACCACCCCATCAAGCAGATAGCCGTCAAGGCTGAGTACTCCACGCGCCTGCTGAAGACAATCTACAACGACGAGCCGTCGGTAAACGTCAGCGTAGCCTACGAAGGCTTCTTCAAGTAAGGAACAATTAAGTAATAAATATAATAAGGTATTATGAGAAAGTTTTTCTATCTGCCGGCTGCCATCCTCCTGGGGGCGCTGACACTCGCATCGTGCAGCAGCGACGATGACAAAGACGAGAACACAACTGAGTTTAACATCGTAACCGTAGCACCCGTGGTCGATAACGACAACTATGCCGCAAACACCACGGAGGCCAGCTACAAGAGCAAGGTGTTTGGCAATACGGCCATCGACGCTTGCGGCGTTCTAGTCAGCGAACTGACGAAGGCCAACACAACCATCGCCACGTCGAAACTGACCGAAGCCCAGGAAGCCTACCTGCGCAAGGTGCTCGAAAATCTGGTGTCGAACGTCATCGTGCCCACCTACACCAAGCTGGCCGACGACGTAGAGGACCTTGAGAAGACGCTCAACGGACTGACCGTACAGACCATTACCCAGGCACAGATTGACAAGGCCTGCGCCGACTTCAAGGACGCCCGCATGAACTGGGAGCGCTCAGAGGCCTTCCTCGGCGGCGCAGCCTCCGACTTCAGCATCGACCCCACCATCGACTCATGGCCCCTTGACCGCGCCGAGTTGCTCGACTACTTCAAGGGCGGCATGACGGCCGAGATTGAGGACGAGTCGACCATTCTCGGCTTCCACGCCTTGGAGTTCATTCTTTTCCGCAACGGCCAGAACCGCAAGGTCAGCGAGTTGCAGGGCAACGACACCTACGCGAACTTTGAGAGCATCAGCTGCGCCGACGAGCTGAAGTACGCCCAGCAGGTATGCCGTCTGCTGAAGGAGCGCTGCTTCCAGCTGCAGGTGGCCTGGGAGGGCGAGAAGAATCAGAACCGCGCCAGCGTGGTAAAGGCTGCCGGACTGGGCTATCAGACGGAGAACGGACTGACATACGGTGACAATCTGACACGTGCCGGCATCAGCGGTTCGAAGAGCACCTTCCCCACCCTGCAAGCTGCCATTGCCCAGATTCTGAGCAACGACGAGGGCTCGTGCGTAGCCATCGGCAACGAGGTTGGTACGGCCAAGATAGCCAACCCCTTCTCGGCAGGCGACATCGCCTACGTGGAGTCGCCCTACAGCTACAACTCCATCGCCGACTTCCGCGACAACATCCGTTCCATCCGCAACGTGTGGCTCGGCTCTACCGACAAGACGGCCAACCAATACTCCTTCCACACGTTCTTTGCCAGCGTCGGCAAGGCCAACGTTAACGCTGCCGTCGAGGGTGCTTACGTAGCCAGTATTGCCGGCATCTCGAACATGCCGTCGCCCTTCGTGAAGTACTGCGGAGTGGTGTGGGGCAAGAACTTCGACGACCCCGAAAACTGGGAATCTACATCTGAAGAATAACAAATAATTACTATGATGAACAAACTATCACGACTATCCATCGTGACCATGCTGGCAGCTCCTTTGCTGTCAGCATGTTCTGATGATGATGAGAACAAGCAAGACCTCGGCGGACTGACCCCCGCAGAGGAAGTGTTCGGCAAGGCCAACGACGTATTTACCGCCGACGAGTGGTTTCCCGGCGGACAGTTGGGCACAACCGAGAATGCCAGCTACTCAGCCCCTGCTCCCGCCGTCAGCAACGTCGCCGGCATGGAGGAGGACTTCAACACGGGCGAGGACTTCTTCGAGCATCTCTACACCTTCGAGCAGGCTCCGCGCAAGGGCCTGGGACCGGCTTGGGTACGCAACTCCTGCATCGCCTGCCACCCGGCCTACGGTCACGGCAAGCGCCAGACGGAATACCGCGCCAACACGATTGGCAACGGTTACCTGCTGGTTATCTACCACCCCGACAACAACGCCTACATCAGCGAGGTGACGGGCATGCCCCAGACACAGGCCATGACACCCTTCAAGGCTCCTATCGACGAAAAACAGATCATGATTGAGTGGAAGGATGTCAACGAAATGGAGAGCGGACTCTCGATGACATTTCCCGACGGCGAGAAGTATGCACTCATCTACCCCGAAGTGCGCATTCCGCAGTCGGCCTTCAACACCAATCCGAAGCCCGAGAACTACGACGTGCGCCTGGAGTCGACCATCGGCGTCTACGGCACAGGACTCTTGGATGCTATCGACGACGAGGAAATTGAGCGCCAATGGGCTGCCGAGGCTCCTTACGTCGAGCTGAACCCCGCCATGTGGGACAAGGAGGCCAACACATTCAAGGCCTCGGCCTACTACTCGGCACCCTACAACGACACGGGCAGCTTCCGTGGTAGCCACGGCCCGCTGAAGCGCTTCACCTACGCCATGACGCGCGGCTCGCTACAGGACGGCGCCGGCGCCAACGCCATCTGGAACATCACCAACGTCACCCGTTCCGACCGCCATTGGCTCTACTCCACGCCAGCCTGGGCAAAAGCTCAGAGCGAGGATCAGGAGGTCATCAGCTACATCAAGGAGCACGGTGCCTCGGAGGCCAGCATCCTGCACCCCTACTATGCCGACGGAACCAGCGAGGGCATCAGCCAGCGCATCAACGAAATCCTGAGCTGCTCGTCAATCGCCAAGAAGGAGACCTTCGACACCTATCTTTATAAGGGAGCGCCCTACAACGGCAAGGACGAGATGAGCGACCGTCAGTACTACCAGTTCATGGTGTGGCATCGCGGACTGGCCGTCCCGGCTGCCCGCAACCTCAGCAACGCCGATGTGAAGCGCGGCAAGCAGCTGTTCACGGAGATTGGCTGCGCCCAATGCCATCGTCCGTCGTGGAAAACCGGTCAGGACAACATGTGGGTCGACGCCAGCACCAAGGCCTATGCCCAGAGCATCGGCAAAGACGCCTCGCAGATGCTGCCCAAGTTCCCCAACCAGACCATCTGGCCCTATACCGATATGGTGCAGCATCGGCTCTTCATGGTCAACGACATCCGTACCGGCTGGTGCCGCACCACCCCGCTTTGGGGCCGCGGCCTGAGCCGTCAGCTGACGGGTGCCGACGACCGTCTGCACGACTGCCGTGCACGTACTGTTGTCGAGGCCATCATGTGGCACGGCTACTCGAAGAAGTCCGATGGCTATCGGGCTACCGAGAAGTTCTATAACCTGCCGAAGGCCGACCGCGACGCCATCGTCAAGTTTATTGAAAGCATCTGATGAACACCATACCACAAGCGCAAGCCGCCCATTTCTGCCGGCTGTTCATCAGCGACGAGACTGGCATCTATCCGCTGGGCTATCATGCCCGGCGGATTCTCTCGCCTAACGACAGTCTGACTGTCGAACAGCAGTTTACCTCTTTCGTTTTCTATCAGGATAACTGGCAGTCGTTGCGGCTCTTCCCCCATCGTGAGCAGAACGGCAACGTCATCTGGTATGCTCCGGCCGACGCGTTACCCGACGCGCTCGGCCAGGAGCACCAGAAGTACATCCGCGAGGTTTTCCCACGCCTGCAACAGGAGATGGAGGCTGAGAACTGGCCTGCCGTCGATGCCTATATCGACAAAATGATGGAGTACCAATGTACGTTCTCCAACCCTCAAAATGAGAGTACGCCGACCATCTCGATGACAGCCGGCGTACTCGTTCTTTTCGTTTGTATTTTCCTTCTTCCGCTAATTAAGCGCTTTACTTGGCGTAAGCTACGCTACGGGTCTCGCGGATAACGGTAATCTTTACCTGTCCGGGATAGGTCATCTCGTTCTGAATCTTCGAGGCAATCTGTCCGCTGAGGGCTTCGGTCTCGGCATCCGACATCTTGTCGGCACCAACGATGACGCGCAGCTCACGACCAGCCTGAATAGCGTAGGTCTTGGTGACGCCGGGATAGCTCATGGCAATGGCCTCAAGGTCGTTCAGACGCTTGATGTAAGCCTCGACGATTTCGCGACGGGCACCAGGGCGGGCACCGCTGATAGCATCGCACACCTGCACGATGGGAGCCAACAATGTCTGCATCTCCATCTCGTCGTGGTGGGCGCCGATGGCATTGCAGATGTCGGGTTTCTCCTTGAACTGCTCAGCCAGCTTGGCACCATAGAGTGCGTGGGGCATCTCGCTCTCCTCGTCGGGCACCTTGCCGATGTCGTGCAGCAGTCCGGCGCGCTTGGCCTTCTTCGGGTTCAGTCCCAGCTCGGCAGCCATCACGGCACAGAGGTTGGCCGTCTCGCGGGCGTGCTGCAGCAGGTTCTGACCGTAGCTGGAGCGGTATTTCATCTTACCGATGATGCGGATGAGTTCGGGGTGCAGGCCGTGGATACCGAGGTCGATGGCCGTGCGCTTGCCGGTTTCGATAATCTCGTTGTCAAGCTGCTTCTTCACTTTGGTAACAACCTCCTCGATACGGGCGGGGTGGATGCGGCCGTCGCTGACCAGCTGGTGCAGGGCCAGGCGGCAGGTCTCGCGGCGAACGGGGTCGAAGCCGCTGATGACAATAGCCTCGGGCGTGTCGTCGACGACGATTTCAACGCCGCAAGCGGCCTCCAAAGCGCGGATGTTACGACCTTCACGACCGATGACGCGACCTTTCACGTCGTCGTTCTCGATGTGGAATACCGAAACAGAGTTCTCGACGGCTGTCTCAGTAGCCACGCGCTGAATGGTCTGAATGACGATTTTCTTGGCCTGGGCATTGGCATTGAGCTTGGCCTCGTCCATAATCTCATTGATATAGGCCTGGGCGTCGGTACGGGCTTCGTCCTTCAGGCTTTCCACCAGTCGGTTGCGGGCCTCTTCGGCGCTCAGTCCCGAGAGTTCCTCGAGCTTCTCGCGCTCCTTCAGCTGCATCTTCTCCAGCTCGTCCTGCTTGACTGAGAGCAGCTTCTTCTCGTTGTCGATGCGCTGCTGCTGGTTGTCGAGGTCGTTCTTGCGGCGGCCCAGTTCCTCCTGGCGCTGGTTGAGCGAGATTTCGCGCTGCTTCAGCTTGTTCTCGCTCTGCTGGAAGTGCTGGTTGCGCTGCTGCACCTCCTTCTCAAGTTCGCTCTTCTTGTTCAGAAACTTCTCCTTCACCTCGAGCAGCTTCTTCTCCTTGATTACTTCGGCCTCCTTCCCGGCAGCCTCAACCATTTCGTTGTATTTTCCCTTAAGTACATAACGGAAAATCATGTATCCGCAAACACCACCCACAATCAGGGCGGCTACGGCAACAATTACATAAACCATAATTAAATCTATAATAAAGTTAATACTCTCTCACTGTGGTCGTCACTTCAGCGCACTTTCAATTTCAGAAGTCAGACGCGAGAGAATATCATTATAGGGCGTGGTGTCGTTCTTGCCATGCTCACGCTGATACATCAAGGCGATGTCGATGAGCGACATCAGCGCTATGGTGTGGTCGCTCTTCCGCCCTTTGTATGCAAGTGCATACGCATTGTAGCGGTCGGTGATCAGCTTGGCGGCTGCACGGTAGTACGCCTCGTCGTCGCGGTTAACGGTAACCTCGATTTCCTCGTCGTAGACATGCAACCTGATATGTAGTTTCTCTTTGTTTACTTCTGCCATTGTCGTCGGCTTTTAGCTTTTTACAGGGCTGACGGGCCTACGCCTTCTCGCCCTGCAGCATTGATATACACTTGTTGACTTCCCTGATGAGCTTCGACAACCTGTCCTTGGCGCCCTGCAGGTCGCTGTCGGTTATCTCAATCATCCTGGCCATCTTCAGCGCGTTATAGTCATTCGAAGCCTGGGCCAACTGTCCCTGCAGGGCCTTGATGTCCTGCTCGTTCTTCTCGACCATCTGGTACAGCTCGGCATTCTCCTTCTTCAGTTCCTGAAAACGGAGAATCATTTGCCGTACACGGGTCTCAAACGTGGTAAGAGTTTGCTCGTTCTTTGTCATGACTGAACTTTTATCCCACAAAAGTAGGCATTTTTTGCGTAATGACCTGCTTTTGCGCCAGTTATTTAATAATATTTAAGAAGTTGTTCACTTCGTGGTGTCGTCCGAAGGCCGTTTTTCCTTCTTGGCGAGCATCACCACGCGGTAGACGAAGTCGGTAATCCACTTCTGCGAGAAGCCCAGTTTCTGGTTGTACTTGCGCACATTGACCACGGTCTGCAGCACACTCGCGTCGGTAAAGTCGTTCTTGTTGAAGATATCGCCCACGGTCTTCTCGGTCAGCGAGTAGATGGTCTTCTTGAAGATGCCGGGAATGCGGAGCTTATACTTCATCAAGTTCGTGACGAGCATCATCATGTCCTGCGTAAAGCCCTGGAACTGATACATATACGTCTGAACGTCCTGCATGCCCTTGCAACGGCGGCGGATGCTCTGGTCGATCTCCTTGGTGAACGACTCGTCCATGCCGTACATCTCCTTCATCATCTTCGTCACGCGTTGCTTCTCGCCGACGCCGAGCCGGTTGTTAACGGTAGGCACCTTCAGTGTGGCCTTGAACAGGCGCAGGTCGGGCAGGGCCGCCAAGTTTGTGATATGAAGGTCGGCAGCCATGACCGCCTGGAAATACACGCGGATGAGGGTCATGAAGTCCTCCATTCCGCCAACCTTCTGTTCTTCCTCCTTCTTTCCGAATAGTTTGCTTAAAAAACTCATTGCTATTTATTGTGATTACTGTTTCTTATTCTTGATCATGTCTATCAGCCTGGTAACGTCGACGATATTAACCACGCCGTCGTTGTTCAGGTCGGCACTCGCCGTACCCTTCACGTGGGTGAATCTGATTTTGTCGATGTTGCACCAGCCGCCGGTTATGGTCATTCGGATGACCTGACGGCCCGCCTGCAACGGGATGAGCAGTTGGCCCTCAACGCTTTCGTAGTGACTCCAGCTGCCCTCCTCGGGACACGGGACGACGATGTCGTTGGTCAGGGCGACCAACGTTTTGCCGTCGTTGAGCGACAGCGAAATGGCCGAGTTGGTATTTCCCGACGACACGATAGCCTCAAAGGCGTAGATGCCCTCACGCTTCACGTCGACGGTATACTCCAGCCATTCGCCGGTAGGCGTATAGCCGATGGCACAAGTGCCGTCTGGCGCGCCGCCCACAACGTCGACGCCGCCATTGTCAGAGCGGTAGCCGACATTGCCCTTGTCCTCCTCCTCTTCATCATGGTAGGAGATGCCCTCGCCGCCGGAGTCGAAGTCCTCGGCCTCGATGGTGCCGGGCAGTTCCATCTCGCGATATGGCGTGTGGCCCAGGTCGACGGGCTCTTCAGTCTTGCTGCCGTTCATGACGATGTCGGTCAGGTCGGCAACGTCCTGCTCGTCGACGTTGCCGTCAACATGTATGTCGCCCGGCAGACTCTTCACCGTAAAGGCAATCTTGTCGAGGTTGCAGTAAGGATTGGTGATGGTCATGCGGATAATACGCTTGCCCTTCTCGAGCGGAATGAGCAGCTCGCCCGTGACGGTGGTATAGTCGTCCCAGCTGCCAGTGTTAGGTACAGCCACCTTATTAGCTAAGGCTGTCAGAGTACCGTTTTCGTTGAGCCACAGGCTGAAGCCCGAGTTGTCGGCACCCGACGAGACGGTGGCTTCGAACGAATACATACCAGCCTCCTTCACGTCGACGGTATACTCCAGCCACTCGTCGGCAGTCGTATAGCCGATGGCATAGTTGCCGTTACCCTCAACCAAATCGACGCCCTGACCGTCAGCACGATAGCCTGACGTGCCCTCGTTCTTGTCGTCGGAGTCGTGGAAGGAAAGACCCTCGAGGCCCCAGTCGAAGTCCTCGAACTGAATTGTGCCGGGCAGACTGACATTCTTAAATGGCTTGCGCAGATCGCTTTCGTCGATATGGCGCAGCACAATCTTGTCGACATTGAACAGGAGATCGCCGCTCCTGACGATGAAGCGCAGCACTTGCTGACCTTCGGCCAGCTGCTTGATGAACCGGCCGCTCTGGACGTTGTAGGTGCCCCAGTTGCCGGTCTTGAGTACTGAAATCTCGCCCGTCAGGTCGGTCAGTCCGTCGGCTCCACTCAGGGCCAACGAGAACGAGCCGCCGCCATCCTGCGATGCGACATAGGCATCAAACTCATACAGGCCGGCCTCCTTCACGTTGACGGTATATTCCAGCCATTCGCCGGCGTGAGTCCAGCCGATGGCATAGCCGCCGCTGAAGCTTTCAATGTCGACGCTTCCTGCATCTTCGCGATACGACTTGCCGCTACCCTGATTCTGCGAGTCGCTATCATGATAGGCCATGCCCTCGGCTCCCGAGTCGAAGTTCTCGCCCTCGATGGTGCCGGGCAGGTCGATGACGCCCTTGAAGGGCGCGCGTGCCTTGTAGGCCGTAAACGACGACAGGCGTTCGTACGTCGAGCCGTCGGTAGCCTCGACGACAGCCTTCAGGTCGTACTTGCCGGCTTGCGCGGGCGTGTACGTTATAGAATAAGGTGCCTCGGTAAGCGTGGCGTAGAGCTGGTTCTTCACATAGAGCTTGACCGACGCGATGGTCTTCGTCCGCAGCCGGGCGTTGACGGTAACCGAGAGCGGCTCGTTGATCGTGGCGCTCAGCGTCTGAGGCTTCACGTAGACCGATGCCTCTTTCTTCATGCCCGGGAAGGGGCTCTTGGCCTGCTTGGCCTTGTCGCTGGCCATATATTGCCGCAGCCACGTCATTGCGGGACGGTCCTGGCCGTCGCGGATAATGCCCGAGTTGCCCTTCGTGCCCTCTTCCTCCTTGCCCGTCCAGGTCTTGCCGTAGATGTAGCCCCAGAGCGTGATGCCAGCACAGTAGTCCTTCTCCCACATATAGGGAATCTGCTCCTGATAGCGTTGAGCCTGCAGGTTGTCGTCGTTGGTACCGATGTCATACTCCGTCGAGTACATCGGCATCTTCAGAGCATTCTGAATCTCGTCCATCGCCGCCTTGAAATCATTGACGCTCATATCGGTCAGGTCATGGCTCTGGCAGCCGTAGGCATCGACAGGCGCGCCAGCATCACGGATGGTGCGGACGAGGTCGATGAACTCCGACTTCTGCCAGCGGAACGTGTTGAAGTCATTATAGACGAGGATGGCATCCGGCCAACGCTCGTGGGCCATCTCGAAGGCCTTGATAATCCAGTCGTAGCCCGTCTTGCCCTCGCCGCCCAGGGCAGCGCGGTAAGGGGCGGGCGCATGGCCGGCAATGGCTTCATTCACCACGTCGATGATTTCAAGGTTGGGATAGTGCTGCTTGACGGCGTCGAAATACTTGACGATTTCGTCATACTGTTCGCTCGTCGAGAGATTGTCCATCCATCTCGGGTACTGTCCGCCCCAAATCAGCGTGTGGTACTTGAAGATGAACCCATGCTGCTTGGCATAATTGGCCGATCTGTCGGCTCCATCGAACGTAAACCGACCACGAGTGCCCTCTATGGCATCCCACTTCGACTCGTTCTCTGGCGTTATCTGGTTCCACAACGTGTAGAACGGCTCGTTGCCGGAGTCCACGCTGCCGTATGTCGTAATATTACCCAGGAACTTGTCGGGATTCGACGATAATTGCGCATGGGCCGTTATGGCCATCAAGCCTAAAAGCAGCACGTGGAAAAGCCTCTTCATAAGTAACGTAGGTTTACTGTTAAGATTTTGCTGCAAAGGTAAGCAAAAAAACTGAGATTGCAAATAATTATGTAAATTATTTGGCAGTCTCGGCGAATTTGAGTATTTTTGCACGCACATTACAAACAAAGAGAAAGACGACTATGAAAGGAATCGTACTGGCTGGCGGCAGCGGCACACGCCTCTACCCCATCACGAAGGGAATCTCTAAGCAGCTGATTCCCATCTTCGACAAACCCATGATCTACTACCCCGTGTCGGCCCTGATGCTGGCGGGCATACGCGAGATACTCATCATCTCGACGCCGCACGACCTGCCGGGCTTCCGCCGCCTGCTGGGCACCGGCGAGGAACTGGGCGTACACTTCGAGTATGCCGAGCAGCCGTCGCCCGACGGACTGGCCCAGGCGTTCATCATCGGCGAGGAGTTCATCGGCCAGGACTGCGCATGCTTGGTGCTGGGCGACAACATATTCTACGGCTCGGGCTTCAGCGGACTGCTGCGCCAGAGCGTGGAGAACGCCGAGCAGAAGGGACTGGCCACGGTCTTCGGCTACTACGTGAACGACCCCGAGCGCTACGGCGTGGCCGAGTTCGACAAGGACGGCAACTGCCTCTCAATCGAGGAGAAGCCCGAGCACCCGAAGTCGAACTATGCTGTGGTGGGACTCTACTTCTACCCCAACTCGGTGGTGGAGATTGCGAAGAACATCAAGCCGAGCGCGCGCGGCGAGCTGGAGATTACAACCGTCAACCAGGAGTACCTGGCCCAGCAGAAGCTGAAGGTGCAGACGCTTCAGCGGGGCTTTGCCTGGCTCGACACGGGCACGCACGACTCGCTGGCCGAGGCTTCGACGTTTATCGAGGTCATCGAGAAACGCCAGGGGCTGAAGGTGGCGTGCCTCGAAGAGATTGCCTACAAGAAGGGCTGGATAACGAAAGAGAACCTGAGGGAGCTGGCCAAGCCGATGCTCAAGAATGGCTACGGACAATACCTGATGCAGCTGGCAGAGGGGAAATGAAAAGGAGCCGCTTTCACGAGCGGCTCCTTTTATTTTCTGCAGTTGTACTTGGTTTACTTCACCTTCTCAACGATGGCCTTGAAAGCCTCGGGGTTGTTCATGGCGAGGTCGGCGAGCACCTTGCGGTTAATCTCGATGCCGGCCTTCGAGAGGGCGCCCATGAGCTGCGAGTAGCTCAGACCGTTGATGCGTGCGGCGGCGTTGATACGCTGAATCCACAGGCTGCGGAATACGCGCTTCTTGTTACGACGGTCGCGGTAGGCGTATGTCAGACCCTTCTCCCAGGTGTTCTTGGCTACTGTCCAAACATTCTTGCGGGCTCCGAAGTAGCCGCGGGTGAGCTTCAAAATTCTCTTACGCTTTGCTCTTGATGCAACGTGATTTACTGATCTTGGCATAGTTTCTTACTTCTTTAAATGTTCGACAATAGGTGAATTAACGGAGACACAACAGGTCGCG
>CAMHHO010000053.1:0-21714 GCA_946184965.1 uncultured Prevotellaceae bacterium
TGACAGTGAACAGAGATGAGCACTTCATGCCCACCGCTTACCAGGCTTTCAGCGAACTGTGGCAGCGGGGACGTAAAGACTGGGCCGTCGATGCCTTCGTTCCCTATATGTCCTACCTCTTGAACTATGACCCCAAGTATGATAATCTGCCCGACTCGATGACTATGTGGATGCAACGCTATGAGCAGTACACCCGCGAAGATTTGGAGCATGTGGGATCGTATGCCGCCATCCAGCACTGGGAGTTGCGTGGTGACTACCATCTGCGATTGGGCGATTTCGACTCCGCCCACTATTACTACATGAAGCTCGACCATCCGTGGAACTATGTCCACTTACAGGGCTACGAAAGACTGATGAACCTCTACAACAAGTTTCCCGACCGCGACCCAGATTATGAACTGCGCGCCAAGTTCGACTCCAAATACGTTGAGGGCTATATGGACGTGAAGAAAGACCGCTTCTTGGAGAATGAGGACGAATACCGCCAGCGCAATGTGCTCATCAACCACGAGCTGGAGCTGGAACATGAACGAACCTTGCTCGCTTGCGGGCTATTGCTGCTCTTAGCGGTCGTCTGTTTTGCTGCATACTACCTCTATAAGCTAAGGCGTGAACACCGCGAAACACTGGAGCAGAACCGAGAGTATGCCGATATGCTCCGTTTGCTGAAGCAACAGGCACGCCCCAGCATCCTTGACACAGACATTGCCCGCCGCTTTCATGACCTCTCATCGCAGGATGCCCACCCGACAGCCGAGGAGTGGCAGGCTCTCCGCAGCGAGATTGACCGTCAGCATCCCCAGCTATTCGCTACCCTCCAGCAGCAGTACGCTGAGCACCAGCCCGACCAGACCATGACCGAACAGGAGCGCCACGTCGTCAGCCTCATAGTCATCAAGTGCAGCCCTTTGCAGATGTCGGTCCTCCTCGTCTGCACCAAGAGCAACGTCAGCAACCTACGTCGCCGCCTCTACACAAAGCTGACGGGCAAGGACGGAAGCGGCACCGACCTGGACAGATATATTACGGAGCTGTGTAAGTAAAATTCTAGAGGGAGCATCGCTGCGGCCTCCAGAATCGTCCCGGGTACTACTCGTTTTGTATATACTAACTTTACTTAAAGCTTTATGATGTCTATTGAAACATCGTCTGCTTGATGAGCTGCTGGATGTCGGCAGGCGTGTCCTTCATCCGACAGCAGTCGACGATGTACTTGCGCAGTTTTTCGGGTATCGCCTTCTGCTTCTTCCAGATGTCGTGGCGCTTCTTCCACGTTCCCTTGTAGGTGTTTTTGTCAGTCAGGATGACGGCGTCCTTGATAGGTTCGCGCCCCATCTCCATGTACCAGCCGTCCTTGAGGTAGTAGGTGCCGTACTCGTGAGGTATCACCACGCACTTACCCTCCTTGGTCAGGGCAATCTCGGCGCAGGCATACTCACCGTCGGCACCATAGTACTTGAACTGGATGTAACCGGTCTGCTTGCCGCACATCACTTTCTTCTCGCCCTCCCACTGCATCGACTCCATGAACCACACGCCGACGATTTCCTTATCGTCAACTTTCGCGTTGACTTTGTCTTTGTCCGTCACGACTCGGCCATTTCCGAGTGAACTCGGATGGCTCTCGCTGTTCCGTCCATTCTGGGCACTTGCCTGCAGCGCACTCATGAGTGCCACTGCCATTACTAACATTACCTTCTTCATAAGTTTTACGTTTTTTGTTTGGTTAGACATTTGTTGAATTGACGCTGCAAAGGTAAGCACTTTCTGCTCTTGCTCCAAGCATCTGAGTTTGCATCTGCTTTGCATTCGCTTTGCATTTCGTTCAGGCACCGATGGAAAGGATGAATTCGTCCCACTCGCGGGCGCCGCCCTTCCGTCCGAACACCTTCTTGTAGAGTCGGCTGCGCACGGTGCTGATGGTACTCATGTCGCGAGCCAGCACGGCGGCGATGTCCTTCGGGGCGATGCGGAGCTTGATGAGCAGGCACGTCTGGTATTCGAGTTCCGACATGCTATGCAGCCCGCGCAGCTGACTGATAAAGCCTGGATATACTTTCCTGACCTGGCCCTCTATTTCCTGCCAGTCGTCATCCTTCAGCCGCTGCCCGGTAGCGATGCGGCGCTGCAATGCCTCGTAACGGTCGGAAGCGAAGTAGGCCGTCTCTACCGACTCAATAGCCTGTCTGACGGTTTGCGGACGCTCCTGCCGCACCTCCTGAATCTGCTGAAGCTGGAGTTGCAGCTGCCTACGACGGCGGCGGGCGACGATATTGCTCGACGCAGCAAGGACGATGACAATTGCAATGGTTGCCATGAGCCACTGTATATAGTTAGCCTGCTGGCGCTCCTTAGCCGAGAACACGTAGCTTGGTCTCTCTTCTGAGTTGTCCCTTCTGGAGTCTGCCACGACGATGTTTCTGATTTCCGTGCCCCATTCCTCAGCAACGTTGTCGGCACGGCGATAGGTATAGAGCACGCCATTGCGCTGGATGACCATCGTCGAGTCGTCCTTAACGGTCAGCGGTCGCGGGTCGTCACCTTCTATATACACGTGTTCGCCGCCACCCTTGTCAATCAGGGTTATGGTGAGCTGCGAGCCGGGCCTTACCACCAGTCCCGACTCCGTCCTGGTCAGCCAGCACTGATACATCATGCTGTCGCCGTCGTAAAGTTGGAGAGCCGTTCCCTCTTGTTCTGACAGCGTATCATTAGGAAGTTCATACGGATATTCCACCAGCCGCAGCGTCCAGGCGCCCTGAAGGAGGTACTGGTCGTCGACGTTCTTATAGTTGCACCCAAGCACAAGGCACAAAGCCATCCATAATAGTATTTGTTTCATTGCTCTTGTTTTTGCATGCAAAGTTAAGCAATTCCCTGCACACAAGCAACGATTGTTGTTTGCATTCGGTTTGCAAATGGTTTGCATCTGAAGTTTTTTTGCATAGGTACGGTAGAAAGCCAAGGATTTTTTGTAATTTTGCAGCCGTTATGAATGACAGGTTATTGGCCGTACTACCCTTGCTCGCAGGCTGGCTGCTCGACCTCGCACTGGGCGACCCCCAGTGGCTGCCGCATCCCATCGTGTGGTTCGGCAAGGCCATTGCCTTCTGTGAGCATCGCCTGAACAAGGGCAGCCACCGACGGGCGAAGGGCGCTGTCACGGCTGTCGCGCTGATTGCCGCCGTGTTCTTCGGCATCTGGCTCCTGCGACGTTTCATCCCCATAGAGGCGAGGCTTCTCCTCGACACGCTCATCGTCTTCTACTGCCTCGCCGGAACGACGCTCATCCGCGAAGTGCGCAACGTATTCATTGCCCTCGACCGCTCACTCAACGAAGGGCGGCGACAGGTAGCGCGCATCGTCGGGCGCGACACTACCGAACTCTCTGCACAGGAAGTGCGGACGGCTGCCCTCGAGACGCTGGCCGAAAACCTCAGCGACGGCGTCATCGCCCCACTCTTCTGGCTGGCGCTGCTCGGTGTTCCGGGTATGCTGGCCTACAAGATGGTAAACACGCTCGACTCGATGATTGGCTACAAGACCGAACGCTACCGACAGTTCGGCTGCTGGGCAGCCCATATCGACGACATTGCCAACTACATTCCCGCCCGACTCACCGCCCTGCTGATGGTGGTGGCTGCGGGGAAACCGCAGCTCGCGAAGTTCGTCTGGAAGAACGGCCGTAACCACGCCTCGCCCAACAGCGGCTACCCGGAAGCGGCACTGGCCGGAATACTCAACTGCCGCTTCGGCGGCCCGCACTACTACTTCGGTCAGCTCTTCCCGAAGCCCTACATCGGCACCAACGACCGTCAGCTGACAACTGACGATATGAAAACAGCCGTCCGCATAAACCGGACGGCTGAGGTGATGATGATGGTACTGTTGGTTGCCCTCAGAAGTATTTGGTAATCTTCGCCGACGCGAAGTTGTTCATCTCGTTCATCATACGCACGGCGGAATCGATGATGGGGAAGGCACACAGTGCACCCGTCCCCTCGCCGAGGCGCAGGCCAAGACTGAGCAGGGGTTTGGCATCTACGATATCAAGCATCCTCTTATGACCACTCTCGTCACCCTGATGGGTGAAGACCATATAATCCTGAGAGGCGGGATAAAGTCGGATGGCTGCGATAGCGCAGGCAGTCATAATGAAGCCGTCGACTAATATTATAAGGTGTTGCTCGGCAGCACGGAGCATGGCCCCGATGGCTGCAATCATCTCGAAACCGCCGAAGTAGCGAAGCGGATCACCGTGATACCGCTCTACCGCACGAGAAAGTACATCGTATTTGTGCTGAATACCAGGCTTGTCAAGTCCTGCCCCTGCACCTATGCAGTCCTTCAGGGGAATATGGCCGAAGAGGTGCATCCAGATGCTGGAGGGTGAGGTGTTGCCGATGCCCATCTCGCCGATGCTAAGAATGCGGCAGCCCTCGGCGATACAGGCGTCGACCAAGTCGACGCCCACGAGCAAGGCGCGGTCGAACTCGACGTCGGTCATAGCAGGCTCGTAGAGGAAGTTGCGGGTGCCGCGGGCAATCTTGCGGTCGATGATGCCGGGGACGCCCGTGAGGTCGTAATCGACACCCACATCGACGATGCGCAGCTTGAAGCCGTGCTGACGGCAGAACATGTTGACACCGCCGCCGCCACGGGTGAAGTTCAGCATCTGCTGCCACGTCACCTCACGCGGCGACACGCTGACACCTTCGCGCTCAATGCCGTGGTCGCCGCCGAGAAGCAAGTGACAAGGATGTGCCAACGACGGTTCCAGCGACTGCTGGATGAGGCACACCTGCATAGCCAGTTCCTCCAGGCGCCCTAACGAGCCTTTGGGCTTGTTCAGGTTGTCTATCTTGTTTTGTATCTCTGCCTGCAGTCGCTTGTCTGTAGGCTGTATGTCAAACTGTTTCATTTTACTTGATCTTTACCGCGATGCCACTCACCATCAGAATGACCTCGTCGGCCCTTTGTGCGATGTACTGGTTCATCCAGCCTTCCAGGTCGGTGAACTTGCGCTGAAGGGCGTTGTCGCTGACGCCGCCCAGCCCTATCTCGTTGGTGACGAAGATATAGGTGGCATCGTGGGCTGTGAAGGCATCGAACTCGCGCTTGGCTGACTGGAGCGACTTCTCCACATCAGAGTCGTTGGCGTAGAAGAAGTTCGTCAGCCAGAGCGTGACGCAGTCGATGACGACGACGCGCCCCGTCAGGTCATGACGGCTCAGTTCGCGCTCCTCTTCGATGTTCGTCCACTGCGGCCCGCGCCGCTCCTGATGGCGGCGAACCCGCTGGCGGAATTCGTCGTCCCAGATGTGAGCCGTGGCAAGATAGACGGGATTCGGGCTGAGCGAGAGTGCAAGCTGCTCGGCTTGGGTGCTCTTGCCTGAACGTTGTCCGCCGGTGATGAGTATGACGCGCTTCATAATTCGGGAATTGATATGTTCTGCGAACAGACGACGAGGATGACCGTCAGCTCAACAAGCAGACAGACCGCTCCGCAGCAGTCGCCGGTATACCCCCGGATTCTGCGCCAGATAAGCAGATAGAGGAAGTACATCACAATACAGGGAATGAAGAACAGCAGTTCCCAGGCGATGCCCGTCAGCCAGATAAAGCCCGCAATAGGCAGCAGACCCTGCACGGCCAGGCTGATGCCTGCCTTCACGTCAATCTTCCGATAGACCATCCTGGCCTTGGCCTCATCCTCACGTCGGGCGTAGGGCATCATCATCACCAGCTCTGAGGCAACCATCTTGGCAAAGGGGTCGGCGGCAAAAATGGTGACGGCGGCCACCGTCGGCGTCATCGAGCAGAGGGCTGCGGCGAGCAACAGGAAATAAATGACGAGACCGATGACACCATAGGTGCCAATGTGCGAGTCTTTCATAATGGCCAGAATCCGCTCACGGTCGTTGCCGCCGCCAAAGCCGTCGAGGAAGTCGGCGAGTCCGTCTTCATGAAGGGCACCGGTAACAAGCAGCCGCACGACGATGGCCGCCAGCACGGCAATTGGGTAAGGCATATACCGGCTGACGCCCCAGAGCGTCAGCGCCATCAGTCCACCCGTCAGCCAGCCCACCAGCGGCCAGTGCTCGACGACCGCCTTAAAGCACTCCCTCGGCGGCTCATGGAGTCGCCAGAAGGGCAGCCGCGTGAAGAATATGAACGATGCCCATATCCGGTCATACCATCTTGTCTGATCAATGTCTGTCTGCATAATTATTGGATTTTGCTTGCAAAAGTACAAAAAATAATTGTAACTTTGCAAGCTGAAACGAAATAATGACCAAGAAGATGAAAAGAATAGCCTTTTACCTGCTCGTGGCCGCAGTCCTCGGCGCCTGTTCAGGAAAGAGCGCCAGACAGCAGACGTCTGGCGACGGGGCGACGGTCGACTCCGCCGTCAGCATCAGCGTCAAGTACGCCACAGGCTTCAGCGTGCGTGATTCCCTCGGCATGCGACTGGTCGATATTGGCAAGAAAGACCACTTCGCACTCGTCGGCACCGACGACGCCAGAGTGCCCGACGGCTACACGAAGGTGCGGGTGCCCATCAAGAGCACCATCTGCATGACCGCGCTTCAGCTGTCGAACTTCACCGTGCTCAACGCCCACGACGTTGTGAAAGGCATCACGGGCACGAAGAACCTCTTCAACCAAGACATACTCGAAAGAGTGAAGGACGGTCGCATCGTCAAGATTGGCATGGAGGGTGAGTTCGACACGGAGCTTATTCTCGCCGCCAACCCTGACGTCATCTTCATATCGCCCTCGAAGCGCGGCGGCTACGACGCCATCAGCGAGACGGGCATCACGCTCGTGCCCCACCTGGGCTATCAGGAGACCGACCCCTTGGGGCAGGCCGAGTGGGTGAAACTGGTAGGAATGTTCATTGGCAGGGAGAAGGAGGCCAACGAGGTGTTCGCCGGCATTGAGAGCCGCTATAACGGGCTGAAGGAGAAGACGCAGCATGTTGACCGGCGCCCGACGGTTTTCAGCGGCGAGATGCACTACGGCACGTGGCACGCCGTTGGCGGCAAGAACTACCTGGCACAGATTTTCCGCGACGCAGGTGCTGAGTACGTCATCAACGACGACGAGACGAGTGGCGAGAACCTGGAGTTTGAGAAGATATATGCCCTGGCAGCCAATGCCGACTACTGGCGCATCCTCAACAGCTTCCCCGGCGAGTTCAGCTACGAGGCGCTGAAAGCCTCGGAGCAGCGCAACATCCTCTTCAAGGCCTTCAAGGAACGGAAGGTCATCTACTGCAATATGCGCAAGCAGCCTTACTACGAGATAACGCCTGTAGAGCCCGACGTGCTGCTGAAGGACTTCGTAGCCATCTTCCACCCCGAACTGGTGGAACCCGACTACGAGGGGAAGTACTACCGTAAGCTATGAAGAGCTATTGGAAGTTTATCATTCTGACTGCCGCCCTGGCCGTGCTTCTCGTGGTCAACCTGCTGCTGGGCACGGTGAAGATACCCATTGCTGAGATTCTGACCATCCTTACCGGTGGCGAGGCTGATGAGGTGGCGACGAACATCGTGCTGCAGTCGCGCCTGCCGCAGGCTCTGACGGCCATTGTTGCAGGAGCCGGACTGGCGGTCAGCGGACTGCAGATGCAGACCGTGTTCCGCAATCCGCTGGCTGGGCCGTCGGTGCTCGGCATCAGCAATGGCTCTGCCCTCGGCGTGGCCTTTGTGGTACTGCTCTCTGGCCGTCTGGGCGGAGTGGCCCTCAGCCGTCTTGGCTACTTAGGCGAAGCGGCCATGAGCGTGGCGGCCATTATCGGCGCCTTGGCCGTAATGCTGCTCATTCTTTGGGTGTCTGGCCGGGTGAAGGGTAACGTCACCTTATTGATAATAGGCGTGATGATCGGCTATCTGGCCAACGCCATCATCGGCGTGCTGAAATACCTGTCGCCTGAGGAGGACGTGAAGTCGTTCGTCGTCTGGGGCTTAGGATCATTCTCACGGGTGAGTGGCGACGAGATGCTGCTCTTCGTCTGTCTGATGAGCGTGCTGCTGCCCCTGGCCTGCCTTCTGGTGAAGCCCATGAACCTGATGCTGCTGGGCGAGCGGTATGCCGCCAACCTCGGCCTTAACATCCGCCGTGCGCGGATGCTGGTCATCATCTCCAGCGGCGTCCTGGTGGCTATCGTCACGGCCTATTGCGGTCCCATCATGTTCATCGGCCTGGCTGTGCCCCATCTGGCGCGGGCCGTCTTCCGCACGTCCGACCATCGCGTCCTGATGCCTGCCACGGCCCTCAGTGGAGCCGTCCTGGCGCTGCTCTGCAACTTTGTTGCCCGTATGCCGGGCTTCGAGGGGGCGCTGCCCGTCAATTCGGTGACGGCACTTGTCGGCGCTCCCGTGATTGCGGCAGTACTCTTTGGCCGACGGAAGAACGACATTGGCGAATAGCACGCTACAGTATCTGCATAATCTCACGCAAAGCCGCCACCGTATGCGTGGGAATTTCTGACGGTGGAACGTCCCATCTGTTGAAAAGAATGGTATCCAGCCCTACGTCATGGGCTCCGATGATGTCGGTCTGAAGGTTGTCGCCTATCATCATGGTGGTGTCAACCGAGGCACCGCTCTTGGCGAGGGCATAGTCGAAGAAGGCTTTCGAGGGTTTGTTGGCACCGGCATCTTCGCTGAGGATGATGGTGTCGAAGTAGTTGCGGAGCCCTGAGGCAGCCAGCTTCTTATACTGCACCTCGTGGAAGCCGTTACTCGTCATGTGCATCCGGTAGCCCCTGCCCTTCAGGTAGTCCATCAGCTCGTGAGCACCTTCGACGACGCCCGACTTCGTGGCGCAGTATTCAAGGAAACGGTCACTCATCTCCAGACAAAGCGCTTCAGTTATCTCCAGCCCCCTGCCTTCGCTGAGCGGACGGCGGAAGCGCTCCACTATCAGGTAGTCACGCGTGATTTCACCTCTCGAATAGCGCGTCCAGAGGTCGATGTTTGCCAGCCAATAAGCATCGTAGAATGTCTGTGGGTCAGGGAACCTGCGTTCAAGACTGAACGCTTCGAAAGTCTCTCGCAGGGCAATAACCGAGTTGCCGTGGGTGTCATAGAGCGTGTCGTCGAAGTCGACGAAAAGGTCCTTGTATTTCATGTCTGTCTACTGTTTATAGATTGTGCCATTGTCGTCAATCAGCAGGATGGTGAGTGTGCCGTTGGGTAAGAGAGGATTACAATAGGTTGAGCAATGGCGGATGATGGTGGCGGCAAATGCGTTCAGCTTGTCGGCGGGCAGTTTCTCCCACAGTTCACGTGCCAGCGTGATGTGGCTAAGGTCGATGTCGCAGCCGGCCTCGCTGAGCATCTGCCCGACGAATGCCTTGTTCATCACGGCCTTGCGGCTGTGTGTATCCAGATGTCCCTCGGCTAACTTCACGGCCTTGCCCAGCATCACACCGAGCGTAACCGCCTTGAAACCGAGTTCGTGGGCCATCTTCAGCGTCTCGCCGATGTAGTTGCCGTACTCGACGAACGCCTGCTGAGGCAGGTCGGGATAGAGTGCCTTCACAAAGCGCTCACTCTTGCCGCCGCTGTTGATGACCACACGCTCAGAGCCCGAAGCCTTTGCCACCGTCATACATTTACGGATGGAGTCGATGAAGGCCTCCTCGCTGAAGGGCTTCACGATGCCACTGACACCAATGATGGAGATGCCACCCTCGATGCCGAGACGGGGGTTGAAGGTGCGGCGGGCTATCTCCTCGCCATGGGGGACGGAGAAGCCCACCCCCACCCCATCCCCAAGGGAGGGGAGCTGAGAGTCCATGAGGAGCGGCATGAGGTTCTTCTCAATCATCTCGCGGGGACCACGGTTGATGGCTGGTTCGCCTGGTGCATAGTCGAAGCCGGGCAGCGTGAATCGGCCGACTCCCTCGCCGCCTTCGATGACTATAGCCCTCCCGGCCTTGGGGAGGGGACGGGGGTGGGCCCTCACCTCAATACCGTCGGTCACGTCGGGGTCGTCGCCGGCCTCCTTGATGCAGTAGGCGTAGCCCTCACCATAGCCTACGGCCACGCTGATTGTCTCGCCATTGGGCAGGATGACTGGCACCTCTTCGGGTGTTTCGCCATACAGTAACCGCCGCACGGCAGCCACCGCTGCCGCCGTGGCACAGGTGCCGGTGGTCAATCCACTGTGCAGCGGAAAGAACTCGGGCAGCAGATGCTCCACGGTGCGACGGAGCCCGTAAGGGCCGTTGACCGTGTGGAATGAGGCTGGCATCACGGGGTGCTTCAGCGCGATGATCTTCATGCCCAGCCTGCGTGCTTCATCCACCTTCTCCTGGAAGCCGCCCGTCAGTCCGCTTTCCTTCATCAGTATGGCGTCGGCCTTCACGCTGTCAGGATAGAAGCACAGCTGACCGTCGGTAGCTCCCTGCTCATGGGCCAGGCGGATGCTGCTCTCACGGCGGAGGATGCGGTAGACGACACGGACTCCCTTCGCCTCAAGCGGCTTGAGGCGGCTGATGCTCTGAACACCAGTGGTGGCGAAAAGCGTAAAGCCCACCCCCAGCCCCTCCCGAGAGGAGGGGAGAAGGGAGGACAGTTCGTTGTACTCATCAATCCACGTAATTTCAGGGTCGCGAGGCGGATAGATTCGCTCGTAGCGCACCACGGGAAGTCCCGCTTCGGCAATATTGCCATGCAACTGCGAAGCGAACGGATGGGCGGCATCGACAATCAGGCGGATGTCGTGCTCGCGACAGAACGCCACGATGGCGGCGCGGTAGAGTGCACCGTCTATGCGCTGCCCGTGCTGCATCGCGACTTCCTGTTCGCCCGTCTTCGTACTATAGAAAAAGGGCGAGCCTGCCTCCTCGAGCACCTCGACGGCCCTGCGGCCCTCTGTCGTTCCTCCGAATACCAGTATCATGAGGGGTCGCCTTGACGAAAGAGGTGGGTGAAGTATTTGGAATAGAGCTCGGATAGGCCCTGACGGTTGTCGATGGCCTCGCCGACGACAATCATCGTGGTGAGCGTCAGGTTGTTATCATGAACAATCCTGGCAAGGTCTTTCAGCTGGCCGCGATAGATCTTCTGGTCGGGCCACGTCAGGTGGTAGCAGGCGGCGACGGGCGTATCCTCAGGATATTCCTGCAAGAGTTCGCGCTGCACGTCGTCGACGATGGCCGCCGAGAGGAAGATGCACATCGTCGACTGGCTGCGGGCCAGCAGGTGGAGCTGCTCTTTCTCGGGCATGGGCGTCCGGCCTTCGCCACGTGTCAGGATGATTGTCTGACAACGCTCAGGAATCGTGAACTGACTCTGCAGTTCGGCGGCGGCGGCGAGGAACGACGAGATGCCCGGCGTGATGTGATAGTCCATGCCGTTCGCGTCGAAGAAGGCCATCTGCTCCTGAATGGCACCGAAGATGCAGGGGTCGCCAGTATGCAGACGGACGATGAAGTGGCCGCGGTCGTAGTGCTCCTTCATCAGCTGGCACTGCTCCTCGAGGGTCATGTCGGCCGACGAGCGCACGACGGCTCCTGGCTTGTGGCAGTCGGTCAGCGCCTTGGGCACAAGCGAACCGGCATATAATATAAGGTCGGCCTGCTCCAGCATCTTCCTGCCGCGCACGCTGATCAGGTCAGGGTCGCCAGGGCCGGCACCGACAATCTCGATATGCCCTTTCTGAGAGCGCAGGTGCTTATGGTCGATGGCGAGGGCTGCCGTCCAGTTCTTACCCTTCACCTTGGGGATGATGAGCTTGCCATGGTTGGAGCCAAGGATGGCCGCTGCCTCGCAGACGCTGGGCGTACCGACGTGCTTCTCGACGGTCTTACTCGGATTAGGCACCTCCACCTTTGCCAGTTCCTCTGCTGTAAAGAACACCACCTCCTCGTTGTATTCGTCTTCGAGCAGCTCCACAAACTCCTCGTCCTGCTTCACGTCGATGGTGCAGTAGCGGTGGGCACAGGGCAGCACGCCTCGATGGGCAAAAGCCTCGTCTATCTCGTCGTAGATGCACTCATAGTCCTCGGGATGATGCGCCAGTCCGAAGCCTATCGTTCCCACCATCGGCACGAAGTGGAGTTCAAGCATGCCGTATGGAGCCCTGCGGTTGTAGGGCGAGACGATGATGAGCAGGCGGAATTTCCGGGGGTCGGCCTCGGCGATGTCGCGGATGATGGTCACGTGCTCCGGCTTTGTCGCCTCCAAATAGTCCGTTCCCTCGTCGCGTACCTCGAGGAGCAGGGCCGTCGGCTGACGGTTGACGAAGGCAAAGATGCAGTCGTTCATGTCGTCGATGTCGCTGGCTACGGGCCAGTCGAAGCGTTTCTCGAAGGTGTCGAGCGCCCAGAGTCCCGCATTGTCGCTCTGCGTGGTGATGACAGGTCTGGCGCCCAGCACATCCGCAATGGTCTGCGCCAAGTCGTTGGCTCCTCCGATGTGACCAGAGAGCACGGAAATGGCGTTTCTTCCGAAACTGTCGACACACACCACGGCAGGGTCTTCGTGCTTGTCGTTGACATACGGCGCAATGGTGCGCACGCAGATGCCCATCGCCCCGATGAACACAAAGCCGTCGAAGTCGTTCCAACGCTTGCCGACATCAGTACGCTGAATCACCGTCCCCCGCAACTGCCTCTTTACCGTGCTGGCAACGTCTTTGCCTGCTTCACTAATCTGTATGATCGCTATTTTCTTCATTGGTATTGGTAGTCTAATTATTAATAGGATTGAAGGACTTTAATCCTGCTATTTCAGCAGTATTCTACCCCCGTTGCCCTCCAGAACCTGCATCTGTTGGATGGCTATCTGATTCAGTTTGACGAGTCGTTCGCCCTGAGGTACGCCGTCATCAATAAGAACAGCATTTATATTCTCCATATTCGAGAGACAGATGAGCTCGTTAATAGTTGCATAGTCCCGGATATTGCCTTTGAGGTCGGGATTCGCCTCGCGCCATTGCTTGGCAGTCATTCCAAACATCGCAACATTTAGCACATCGGCCTCCTCAGCGTAAATAATGCTTGACTGTGCTGGGGTTACCTCCTCTGGAATCAGATGGCGCTTGATGGCATCGGTATGTATGCGGTAGTTAATCTTCGAGAGTTCACGCTTGGCCGTCCAGCCTAACAACTTTTGTTCTTCTGCCTTCATTCGTTGGAACTCTTCTATCAGATAAAGCTTAAAGGTTACACTGATCGCTGTTCCGAATTCAAAGGCAATGTCCTTGAAAGCGTATGTTCCGCCATAGCGGCCTCGCTTTACTATAATGCCAATTGCATTGGTCTTTTCAATCCATTCGCTGGCACTCAGCGTAAAGTTAGGAAGACCTGCCTGCATTTTAAAGTGGTCGAATTCGACCACTTTAAAACGTGGATTGTGAATCATCTCCCAAGTTCCGAGGAACTCAATAGTGTAGCGGGTACGTATCCAATTCTTGATAACATCGGCTGCACGACTCTCATCCTGCTTGCCGTTAGCCATATCAGTAAGCGAGATATAGTCATTGCCCATGTGTGAAACGACCGTTATCTCTGTGTTCTGAACTATTATCTTTGCCATATCTTTCATTATGTATTTAGCCGTCGCTTTATTCGTCACTATCCTTGTTGTCATAATAGCCGGCTTCGTAGCCTTCTTCGTAGCCTAACTGATATTCCTTCCGCTTCTTTCCCTTGTAGCGGCAGGCATCGTCGTACTGGCCGCCCCAGCCGTTGTCCATCACGGCGTCGTCTTCACCATCGTCATAGCCGGCTTCGTAGCCCTCCTCGTAATAGCGGGATATGGTCACTTTGGGGGTTGCCGGTTTTTCCACGACGGGAGGTGGAGAGGGTTCCTGAGGCGGTTTGGCCTCATCGGCAGCAGGAGAAGTGTTGGTCTGACTCGACACAACAGGCGCATGGTACACCGGTGCCTCACGCTGTGGCGTTGGCACAGTATTGCCGACTTGTTCCTGTGGCTTGCTCTTTTCTTTCCGGTTGGAACTGCATCCACAGCAAAGGCAGGCAATGACGCAGAATACGATGATGTCAATATAGAGTTTGTAGCAACATCTCATAGGTTTCCTTCTATCGACTGCAAAGTTACGCAATCCTTTGCAAACAGCCAAAAGAATCGGACGGAAAATGACGAGGTGCCGCATCACGGCCGTCGTCCAATTCATCAAAGTCGGGGGAAACTATCCCACGCCGTTTAGCGATGGCATTTATAAAAAAGTCCACCGTTAAGGACGGTGGACAGGGACCTGATGTTTTCACAACGGAATAATCCTTATTGTGATTTGCTAAAAATTAGTGGTGCAAAGATAAACTTTTTCCATGAAACAGCCAAATATTTCAAGAGAAATGTGTACTTTTGTAGGCAAAATAACTAAAAACACAATCAACATGAAGAAAATTCTCGGACTGGATTTAGGCACTACCAGCATAGGATGGGCACTCGTCAATGAGAAAGAGTATGACAACGAGAAATCGTCCATCATTCAACTTGGTGTTCGGGTCAACCCGCTAACAGTTGATGAAAAGACGAATTTTGAAAAGGGAAAGTCCATCACTACCAATGCGGACAGACGAATGAAACGCAGTATGCATCGCAATCTCCAGCGATACAAATTGCGCAGGAGAAATCTCATTGAGTGTCTCAAAGACCATAACATCATTACAGACAAAACGCCATTGTTCGAACAAGGCAATCAATCCACCTTCAAAACCTACAGAGCACGCGCCAAGGCTGTTGAGGAAGAGATCTCATTGGAAGATTTCGCTCGTGTACTTTTAATGATTAACAAAAAGCGCGGCTACAAGAGCAATCGCAAGATTAAAGATACGGAGGAAGGAGAATTGGTTGATGGTATGGAGATTGCCAAGAGACTGTATGAGGAGGACTTGACTCCCGGTCAACTACTCCTCGTCTTAATGCAAAAAGGAAAGAAGAGCCGTCCTGCTTTCTATCGTTCTGATTTGCAGGCCGAGTTCGATAAAATATGGGAAGTTCAGTCTGCATACTATCCTGAAGTCCTAACAACTGAGTTCAAGAAACATACCAGCGGTTTCAACAGGGCCCAGACTTCTGGAGCTTTCTATGCTAATTACAAAATATCCACAGCAAAGAACAGTGGCAAAGAAGGTTATCAGCAAGCACTATTATGGAGAGTGGCGGCACTCACTAAGAAACTGGATATTGAGGAAGTGGCTTATGTGCTGTGCGACATCAATGGAGCTATCAACAACTCCAGCAAACGATTGGCTATGATTAGCGACCGTAGCAAGGAACTTTATTTCAGCCACCAGACGGTAGGTCAGTACCTCATGCACAGTATTGAGCAGAATCCCAATGCCAGCCTGAAGAACATTATCTTCTATCGTCAGGACTATCTGGATGAGTTTGAAGCCATCTGGGAGAAGCAAGCCCAGTTCCATCCTGTTCTGACGCCGGAATTGAAGAAAGAAATCCGGGACATTGTGATATTCTACCAGCGTGACTTGAAAAGCAGTAAGAACCTTATCAATTACTGTGAGTTTGAGCATGCAGAAAGAGAGGTCGTCGTTGACGGAAAGAAAAAGACCATCGTCACAGGTTGTAAGGTTTGCCCTAAGTCCTCGCCACTATTCCAAGACTTCAAAATATGGCAGATACTAAACAACCTGCAGGTTTCAGTGACTGGTCATCAGCGGAAGCGAATTAAGAAAGACGATTCACAATTGTCTCTCTTTGCCGATACAGAAGTAGAGCCCCTGCAGCGATTCTTAGACCAGGAAGAAAAAGACATCTTGTTCAAGGAGCTGTCCATCAGGGACAAGATGAGCAAGAAAGAGATTCTCAAACTGCTTTTTGATAATCCGCAGAAGCTTGACCTTAACTATAAAGAGGTGGAGGGGAACAGGACTAATGCCGCTCTCTTCAAAGCCTATCAGGACATTATCAGCCTAACAGGCAATGGTGAATACGATTTCACTAAGATGCCTGCCGATGAGGTGATGTCCGTCACCTCGGAAATCTTCACCGGACTTGGATATAAGACTGACTATCTGACGTTCAACCCGCTTCTTGAGGGCAAGGACTTGGAACGGCAGCCCGCTTATCGCCTATGGCATCTGCTCTATTCGTACACAGGCGACAATTCCACCACAGGTATAGAGGCTTTACTGAAAAAGATTCAGGAAATCTGTGGATTTGAGAAAGAATATGCCTCTATTCTCGCCAATGTTTCCCTGCCACTCGATTATGGCAGCCTGAGTTCCAAGGCCATCCGCAAGATTCTGCCTTTTATGATGAAGGGCTATGAATACAGCAAGGCGTGCGAATTGGCTGGATACAAGCATTCTGCTCGTTCGCTGACCAAGGAGGAACTTGACAATAAAACATACAAGTCACATTTGGACGAGCTGAAGCGCAACAGCCTGCGCAACCCTGTCGTTGAGAAGATTCTGAACCAGATGATCAATGTGGTTAACGAGATAGCTGCGACCTATGGCAAGCCCGACGAAATCCGTATTGAACTGGCTCGCGACCTGAAGAAGAGTCAGGAAGAACGTGAGCTGTTAGACCAAGCCATCAGGAAGAACACCGCTGAAAGCGAGAAACTCCGTAAGGAGCTGGAAGAGGAGTTCGGCATACAGCATGTGACCAAAAACGACATCCTGCGCTACAAACTCTACAACGAGCTGAAGATGAATGGCTACAAGACGCTCTACTCCAACACCTACATACCGAGAGAGGACCTGTTCAGCAAGCGTTTCGACATTGAGCACATCATCCCCAAGGCAAGACTCTTTGACGACTCTTTCTCTAACAAGACCATTGAAGTTCGCGATGTCAACATCGAGAAAGGCGATATGACTGCTTATGACTATGTGGCAGGTAAATACGACGAAAAGGGACTTGCCGACTATGAGAGCAGAGTGGAAGAATTGTTTGCCCAAAAGATTATATCGAGAACGAAGCGCAACAACTTGCTGATGAAAGAGGCCGACATACCGTCGGACTTCCTCCAGCGCGACCTGCGCGACTCTCAGTACATAGCCAGAAAGGCCCGTGAGATACTAGAAGAGATGGTTCCTTTCGTTGTGACGACCACAGGCTCTGTCACCAGCCGCTTGCGCGAAGACTGGCAACTGGTTAACCTGATGCAGGAACTGAACTGGGAGAAATATGACACCTTAGGCTTGACAGAGTCCTATACAGACAAGAACGGCAACATCGTAAGACGCATCAAGGACTGGACGAAGCGCAACGACCATCGCCACCACGCTATGGATGCATTGACCATTGCCTTCACCAAGCGCAGTATCGTACAGTATCTTAGCAACCTGAACGCACGAAGTGACAAGAGCAGCAGCATTTATGGCATAGAACAGAATGAGCTGAACCGCGACAATAAAGACCGCAGGCTGGTATTCAACTCCCCGATGCCCTTGAACGAGTTTAGGGCTGAGGCAAGAAAGCATCTGGAAAGCATCTTGGTATCTATCAAGGCCAAGAACAAAGTTGTCACCAAGAACATCAACAAGGCCAAGAAGAAAGACGGCCATCAGCAAAAGGTTCAGCTGACGCCACGCGGTGCCTTGCACAACGAGACCGTCTATGGCAAGATTACCAACTTTGAGGCAGAATACAAGAAGGTTGACGGAAAGTTTACCGAAGATGTCATCCTGCGCGTTTCCAATCAGAGATACCGCGAAGCATTGCTGAAGCGGCTGGCCGACTTCGGCGGAGATTCCAAGAAAGCCTTTACAGGCAGGAACAGCCTCGACAAGAATCCCATCTGGCTCAATGCAGACCATTCTTATTGTGTCCCTTCGAAGGTCAAGCTATACAAGAAGATTGATGTGTTCACCATAAAGAAGGCTGTCGACAAGGACTTGAAGATAGAAAAGGTCATTGACAATAAGGTACGCGCAATCCTACAACAGCGACTTAATGAGTTTGGCGGCGATGCTGCCAAGGCATTCTCCAATCTTGACGACAATCCCATCTGGCTGAACAAAGAAAAGGGTATCGCTATAAAGAGAGTGAAGATAAGAGGTATTGCTAATGGCGAGCCTGTCAGGTATAAGAGAAATATCAAGGGTGAGTTAATGAAAGATGAAAATGGTAATCCCATTCCTAATGATTATGTGAATACAGCCAACAATCATCATGTAGCCGTATTCAGAGATGCTGAAGGTAAAATGCAAGAACATGTCGTCTCCTTCTACGAAGCAACGACCAGAGCTATCATGGGCTATCCTGTTGTTGACAGAGAATTCAAACGCTCTGAAGGGTGGCAGTTCCTGTTCTCCATGAAACAGAATGAGTATTTTGTATTTCCGAACGAAAAGACAGGTTTTAATCCTCAAGAAATAGACTTGTTAGACGCTGATAACTATGCCACAATAAGTCCAAACCTGTATCGTGTACAGAAATTTACTGATGGAGATTATTTCTTTAGACATCATCTGGAAACTAATGTAGAGAATGAGAGTTCATTAAAAGGTATTACTTGGAAGCGAATCAATAGCGTTCAGAGCTTGAACGGAGTCGTCAAAGTCCGTGTGAATCACATTGGTAAGATAGTTTCTGTTGGAGAGTATTAGCCTATGATTAAAAAGACCCTATGTTTCAGTAATCCTGCCTATCTCTCCTTGCGAGATGAACAGCTGGTCATCAAGCTGCCGGAAGTGGAAAAGGCAGCCAACCTGACTGAAGACTTCAAAAAGTCGACAGAGGTGACTCGCCCTATCGAGGATATCGGCGTGGTGGTGCTCGACCACAAGCAGATTACCATCACCCAAGGGGCATTAGAGGCTTTGCTCGAAAACAATAGCGCTGTCATCACCTGCGACTCCAGCCACCTCCCCGTGGGACTGTTGCTGCCGTTAGTGGGCAATACGACTCAAAATGAAAGGTTCCGCGACCAACTCAGTGCCTCCCTGCCCTTGCAAAAGCAACTATGGCAGCAGACCATACAACAGAAAATACGGAACCAGGCCGCCGTGCTAAACCATTGCTCAAAAGCGGAGATAAAGTGCATGCTGGCTTGGGCTAATGATGTGCGTAGTGGCGATTCTGACAACATGGAGGCCCGGGCTGCCGTCTATTACTGGAAAAGCCTGTTTGGACACATTACAAATTTCATCAGGACACGTGATGGCGTAGCCCCTAATAATCTGTTAAACTATGGATATGCCATTCTGCGTGCTGTTGTTGCACGTTCTCTGGTAGCCAGTGGCTTGCTTCCGACATTAGGTATTCATCACCATAATCGTTACAATGCTTATTGCTTGGCTGATGACATCATGGAGCCCTACCGTCCCTACATTGACCGGCTGGTCTGTGACGTCACTGAACAATATGGGGTGGACGTTGAGCTCTCAAAGGACATCAAGGCCGAACTCCTATCTATCCCGACACTTGACGTGGTGATTGGCGGGAAACGCAGTCCGCTGATGGTTGCGACGGCACAGACAACAGCCTCACTCTACAAATGCTTTAGTGGCGAACTGAGAAAAATCGCTTATCCTGAGATGATATGATTGCAGAACGGTTTAGCGAGTATAGGGTTATGTGGCTCTTAGTATTGTTTGACTTGCCAACAGAAACTAAGAAAGACATCCGCGAATACACTAAGTTCCGCAAGCGTCTCATTCAGGATGGCTTTACTATGTTTCAGTTCTCCATCTATGTACGCCATTGCGCCAGCATGGAGAATGCCGAAGTGCACCGTAAGCGGGTGAAAGCCATTCTGCCAGAGTTCGGCAAGATTGGCATTATGTGCATCACCGACAAGCAATTTGGTAATATTGAACTTTTCTTTGGCAGAAAGCCACAACTGCCTAATGCCCCAGGCCAACAACTCGAACTGTTTTAGAAAAGGAGAATTCCATCTGTTTGATGAAATCCTCCTTCTTCTTTGACGATTTTTTCTTTTTCAAAATTCTTTGCAACCAATTGGCTTTCAACAACTTTACAGAATCCAGTTGTTTATGCTGGTGCAAAGGTACTAATTTTTTAGCAAATCACAACAGGATCTCGATGGTGATATGAGAGGAACCGGTTGTTTATGCTGGTGCAAAGGTACTAATTTTTTAGCAAATCACAACTGTGCTGAATGTCATGGCCGACAACACTTTGTTGTTTATGCTGGTGCAAAGGTACTAATTTTTTAGCAAATCACAACACCTCATTCTCGAGGGCGGTGACGAATGAAGTTGTTTATGCTGGTGCAAAGGTACTAATTTTTTAGCAAATCACAACTGGAATGTACGCCTTGGCTAACTTGTCTGCGTTGTTTATGCTGGTGCAAAGGTACTAATTTTTTAGCAAATCACAACTCCTGCCTATTAAAAGCCATACAATGAACAGTTGTTTATGCTGGTGCAAAGGTACTAATTTTTTAGCAAATCACAACAGTTGTGGCGTGCTCACGTAGCGTGCCGGGGTTGTTTATGCTGGTGCAAAGGTACTAATTTTTTAGCAAATCACAACCATTACCTTGCTTGTTATATTGTGAATCCTGTTGTTTATGCTGGTGCAAAGGTACTAATTTTTTAGCAAATCACAACAATGTATTTTCCATCAATCTTACCTTGTGTGTTGTTTATGCTGGTGCAAAGGTACTAATTTTTTAGCAAATCACAACATTCTCATAACTTTGTGCATCAACAGAGAGTTGTTTATGCTGGTGCAAAGGTACTAATTTTTTAGCAAATCACAACTTATTTTGTATGTATGAGTAGTAGATATATGTTGTTTATGCTGGTGCAAAGGTACTAATTTTTTAGCAAATCACAACGTGTATCTTTATAGTCTTAATTTAGGGTACGTTGTTTATGCTGGTGCAAAGGTACTAATTTTTTAGCAAATCACAACATGAAAGACACAACAAAGGATGCTTTAAGAGTTGTTTATGCTGGTGCAAAGGTACTAATTTTTTAGCAAATCACAACGCAATGGATTCATTGACCTTTTTTGCCATAGTTGTTTATGCTGGTGCAAAGGTACTAATTTTTTAGCAAATCACAACGTCAAGCGCATTATTATTACGCCTGACGGAGTTGTTTATGCTGGTGCAAAGGTACTAATTATTTAGCAAATCACAACACCTTCATTATTCTGCCATTCAAAGTTATGTTGTTTATGCTGGTGCAAAGGTACTAATTTTTTAGCAAATCACAACTCCTGGGTATGGTGTCATATTCTTCGGTCAGTTGTTTATGCTGGTGCAAAGGTACTAATTTTTTAGCAAATCACAACTGCGCTTCGTGGTACTCGGTTGCCGCCTCGGTTGTTTATGCTGGTGCAAAGGTACTAATTTTTTAGCAAATCACAACTATTGAGGTGTTTTTTTATCTCATATAATTGTTGTTTATGCTGGTGCAAAGGTACTAATTTTTTAGCAAATCACAACTCTTATGTGCGCTGGTGCAACACTCAATACGTTGTTTATGCTGGTGCAAAGGTACTAATTTTTTAGCAAATCACAACGGCAGTGCACAGGGTGATAAAAATCTGCATGTTGTTTATGCTGGTGCAAAGGTACTAATTTTTTAGCAAATCACAACTATCTCTGCCGATATAAAGAGACGTTTCGCGTTGTTTATGCTGGTGCAAAGGTACTAATTTTTTAGCAAATCACAACGGCGTCTCTGATGACGTGTTTGTACTTCCGGTTGTTTATGCTGGTGCAAATTTAAATAAAATTTCCGAGATTATAAGCCAGTTGAGATAAAAACTG
>CAMHHO010000054.1:0-21333 GCA_946184965.1 uncultured Prevotellaceae bacterium
CGCTATTCGAGTCGTTTGGTGCCGCTATTCGAGTCGTTTGGTGCCGCTATTCGAGTCGTTTGGCGGCGCTATTCGAGGTGAAAAGCGGCGCTATTCGAAGACAAAAGCACCTGCCACTCGCCCCGTACTGTATTGGGGCCAGTGGCAGGTGCCTGGAGATTAATGGTTGATGGGTTAATTCGCGGTTATTCCCACTCCCAGTCCTCTTCGGTGTCGGTGTCCTCGAAGCGGTCCTGATGCTCTCGCGACAGCTCGTCGGCACCCTGACTGGCTGTTCCGAAGCCGCCTGTGGTATCAAGGACCGAGCCCGTCAGACGGACAACTACGGCGTGAGATTCTGGCTGAATATATAGCTTTTTCATTTTTGTGTCCTCCTTTCCTTATTTATTCTTGATAGAAACCTTCTTGCCATTCACGATGTAGAGGCCGCTGCGGTTCGGCTTGCCGCTGAGCTGCTGGCCGTTGAGGTTGTAATAGCGGGCGTTCTCCACGCCACCAACCGTGCTCTCCACCGTAGCAATACCCGTAGCCTCGCCGTCGTATTCCTCATCTTCGATGAAGATGGCTAAGCGGGCTGCGTCCGTACCTTCTATTGACAGATAGGCCTGATTGCCATTTGCACTCGTGGCACCATCTTTCATAATCCGATAGAATGCCTGATCGCCTACCTTTTGGCCGCCGCGACCCGTAAGCTCATTACCCTCTGAGTCTACATACTTCCATTTATTGGTGAAAGCATAGTTGTTGTAAGTTGTTCCTTCAATGGTTTCATTGCGTAAAACTGTGCCAGATTTTACTTGGGCCTTCAACAGGTTATCACTTAAAACGCTTGGACCATCGTGCATGTCAGGCACAAAGATATGGAAGCCCTCGCCTTCGTCGAAGATGTCTTCCCCACCTTTAGTTCCAACATACCGGACAATGCAGGCATTGGGACTACCGTTTTCTTCGGCGGCTCCTATTATCATACTCATGCCTATACCAGTAGCATCACCGTCTTTCGATCCACCGTCAATTCTGGTCAGCGTAACCGGCTTATCAACAGAGATTGGTTCTTCTCCCTCATCTTCATTTGGCTTTAACACGACATACGTGCGGAAGTCTTTACCAGTCATATAAGACAGCAACGACGGGTCAGTAGTATAGCCGCGGCTCTCAGTGTTCCAACCTAAATCGTTCACCGTCTTCAAGTCTGTGGCAACGGCAATCTTCTTGATAGCCATACCGTTCAGCCAGAGTTCAACATTCTGCTCGGCAGTAGTCCTTACCACATAGATCTTATCGCCATCTGCAGTAGTAAGTATCTTTGCATCATCTACGCTAAAGGGATTACCAGTCTCTCCGTCAGTTGAAAACTTCTCCACCATTTTTGCGTTCTTGAGAGGAGTAGCCCTTACATAGATGGCTGCACCAGCATCGACCTTCGGAACAACTAATTTGTAGAAAACATCGTCTTTATCGCTATTCAATTCGAGTGCACCACTCCTAATAGCCAAACTCTCGTTCAGCAACTTCGCGTCTTCAGGTGTATCAGTCGAGCGTTTGAAGCCGATACCTGCCATTTCAGCGAACATCTTCGTAGCTCCATATATCTGTCCACCGTTAGCGAACAGGATGCCAGGCTCTTGTTCGGGAGCATTACGCATACTATAATTTCCAGCGACAAGTTTCCAACCATCATAGTCATCAGGACGATTCGGAGTCTCTATTTCCATGTTAATCGCATCATGGATATACTGTTGTTGATTCGTCGGCAAATTAACTATGCTTAAAAGGTCAGTGAAGTCCCAAGTATAAGGATAACCGTCCTCCACTTTATTGAGGTAGTCTACTGCGAGGCTGCCCGGCGTGTAGTCGGTAACATAGGTGTTGTTATCGTCCTTGGTATAAACCTCTGCATCTGCGCGGAACGAGCCGAAGTCGCCCTTTGTGAACGTAGCCTTAAGAGAATTCTCTTTGGTGCCATTACTGAAACTACTGCTACTCAAATTAAGATTACCGCGTGTGAAATTATTGTTAAACTCACCAAATTGCGACGGTTCCTCAAATCCTCTATAACGCAGATAGAACTCCATATCCTTGGTTGAATTAGCGGCATCTGTATCGGTGAACAGCAGTTCGGGACCATCGGAAGTCGTAATGCTGTTCTCGGTCAGGATGTCAGCGTTGCTATTCGCTGCATTACGATAGATGACGATAGAGTAAATCTTCAATAACTTGGCATCTTTTACTTCCAGTATGAAATGCCCATCAGCAGCAGCCTGGAAATGATACTCGCCATGAGGCAGTGACTTAGCTGTGGCATTTTCATTCGGATAAGGAATAGAACCACCAATTGTGTAGTCGCCATTGATAGGATTGCCTTTGGCGTCCAGCGCATTAGTGAACCTCAAAGTGGCAGTTTCGGTTTGTATACTATTATCAGCATTGCCATAAGTTCCCATCTTGATGACAACGCGGTCGCCCTGTTTTAGGAAGGGGATGATTAGCTGGCGAGGATGTTCCTCATAATTCCAGTCTCTTTTGCCAATTAAACCGATGTAACGGTCTTGGAAATCTGAGGTAGAAGGATCGTTCTCATTGTAGATTCCCAGCAGGTTCGACTCTGTCTTGAATATCAAGCCCGCCGTCTCGTGGATCATATCAGCGTTATCGCCCTCCATGTCATACACACTCATGAAGATAGGTTCTATTCCCTCATTCTGTATGTCAGCATAGGTTATACGCCAGTCAGCAGTCATCTCGTCATACTTGTGTACTTCCTTAAACAAAGTTGAACTGCCTTTCCATTCGTCGGTGGGATAACGGTATTGTTCACCTTGGTTGTCTTTGTATTGGCCGATATCAAGAACGTTGGTGAAAAAGTCCCATCGTTTAACTTCGGTGGTCGTACCCACACGAACATCCTTGCCGTTTTCTTTGCCCCATTGCGCAGTTGCGGCATCGTAAGCAATGGTGAGTACGAAGGCACCCTTACCAGCATCGCAACAAAGGTTGACAACTATTGCTCCGCCTTTATTAACATTAGCTCCTTCTTTGTATTTAATTTGTGTGATGTCAAGATATTGATGGCCGCTTTCAGTTCGAACAACAGGAACACAACTTTTAATATTTCCAAGGCATTCTACTAATGGTGCTTTCTCGCCATTCCTCAAGAAATCTGTCAACACTTCGACCGGTTGGTCATCTACCATCTTATGCGTTTTATATTTTCCATATTCATTAGTATCTACATTACCGTCTAATTCGGTATAGGGTCCCCCTAAAATTTCGCATGCGGCCGTCACGCTCCCATTATCCTCTACATTATCAACCACCTTATAAAGAGGGGCAATTCTGAACTCAGGAACAAACTGATAAGAAATCAGACGCGCCACGGGGTGCTCTCCTTCAATAAGTGTAGGATTGGCGCAGAGATAGTATGCACCACCGCGCACCACATCAATATTATTTAGTTCGTAAATATTCTTATTTGTTTGGTTGTTGGCTCCAGTGATATATGCATCGACAACTTTACCATCTTGTGCTTTCAACCAGAAAGGTATATGTTGACCATTACCCTCACAATAGAACTTAATGCTCAATTTGCCATTAACTTCAGGGAAAAAATAAAAATAGGTACCGTAGAGCGGCCATGTATCCTCAAAGTTTGCATTCCATTTATAGCCGCGACTTCTTAAAAGCTGCCAATCTTTGTTGTCATCCCACTCGTAGCTGCTAGTTTCGTAAATGGTGAATTCTTGTCCTTTGAGGAGGTTAACCTCACTCTTGGCAAGTTCCTTTACTGCGTCTTGTTCTGCTTGATTGCCTACTTGATTGTAGCGGTTGTCATCAGCAGTCCAACGTACAAATTGTCCGTTTTGGTTTTGATAGCGTTTTGTATAGTTCTGAGTCAGTTTCACTTCGGGATCAGTTATGTCAAGATTGTTTTCTGGGTCGATAACACATGATGCTGCGTAGTTGCCATTGCCGTAATCCCTGACGACAGTCATGTCGTTTTCATGTCCGAATCGCATGGTAATGTAAGGCACAGCACCACGTTTTTCTTCCAACACGCCTGACCCCGTGATGGTATATTTATATCCAGTATTGCCACCAACATTAACCTCGTCAATACTATATGTAGCTTTCTTGTAATTGGCGTGAGTGATTGTCACTTGACGAAGCAACATGCGGGGAGGACAGCTAATATCAAGGTCACCATTGCTATTCATAATAATATCTTCGGTTCCATACACACTTTGCCCTTCTGTTACGGTAGTTCCATTTTGTGTAGCATTAGTGCTTTGGAATTTCGGAAACTCGCTAACATTAGCATTGTTCCTGTAATATTCAAAGCGAACAATATCATTTTGCTTTAGGCCAACAATACGCATGTTTGTATAATGGTCTGAGTTGTTCATCAGGCCGAACCCTAATTCCTTGCGATCATTTCTGCCGACAATCCATGCCGTACAATCTTCTGGAAAAAACCGAGTGCTGTTATCATACCAATTGAGATATGTTTGCTTTTGGATTTTTTGGCTATCAAACGCACCTCGCTGTGAGATGGACTTTAATATTTTTGCGTTAGGCATCCAAGAAATGCCTCCATCAATCCATTCAATAGTAAAGCGCTCGTCGGTATCGCCGATATCTCCGTCATCAGGGCTCATGAGCCTAAAAATGTGTCGCTCAATGAGCTTGCCTTTTTCGTACGCCACTGCATTCGTCAAGAACGCAATCATCAAAACTGAAAAAATAAATATTCGTTTCATCGCTATTAATAGTTTAAAATTGTCAATTTGCCAATATCGTGCATGGGCGTTTTCATCGCCACCGTCACGAAATCGGGCGCAAAATTATAATAAAATAATATAAAGTGGTTATAATCTCATCTCTTATTGTGAGACATAAACAAAACTTAACAATTTTGAGACGAAAATGCAAATTAACAACCATCTACCATGTTTCTATCGGCGAAAAGGAACATCGGGCAGACAGACCGACCAGAGCATCGAGTCAACGCGAAAACCGAGTGGCGACGAAAGGCCGCAACGGGCGCATCTTGTCCGTTATGACCTGAAGCATCCCCCTCTCTTCTATGCCCACCCCTCTCTAAAGAGGGTGGGCGATAGGAAGAGGGGATGCTGAGGCGTCAAACGGATCTCACAGAATCATCTTTCGCACACAAATCCTCATACAGAGCAACGGGACCAAGATGCCATAACTTGGAATTTTCAGTCTCTAAACGGCGATAAGTGTCAGAAGCATAGATTGCTTTAATGGCCTCAGATACACTGACGCCTTTTTCTTCTGTCAAAATTCCGGCCACCCAACTGATTTTAGATGGCAGAAACAGGTAAAGGTTTTTTTGGTTAACTTCAAGATTCATATTTTACCTCCTTTGCCTCCAAGAAACTTAGTGTACTTAATGCCATCTCTGTATGAAATAAATACTGGTCAACCAGTTCATAAGTCCGTAATTCCTTAATCAGTTCCTGTTTGTTCAGCACGCCACCTTCATAAAGGGCAAAAGCTGCATATACGCGATCATTGGCAACGGGGCCGTAAACAATGTCATAGTTATGTTGGAAACCTTTCTCGGTTCGGTTCTTCATCACAAAGTCCAACCACTCTTCAGTAGGTTTATAAAAGAGTAAACAATTTAGTTTCCTAAGTGCGGAAATGTCGAATTCATAGACGTTGACATATCCGGCGCCAAGATTTTGTTCATTCATCTTCCGTCTTACCCACGCTTCTGCTTGCTCATAAGATGTAGTCGTATAAAAGCCTTTGCCATAGTCAAGTGTGCGGCTGGCTTCGCGAATCTCAGGACGGATAACCTTATCTAAACTTCCGTGAAATACCTTCATGCAGCATCTCCTTTCCTAAGTTTGATAAAATCGTCTATATCCTCCATAATCCATTGACGGCTCTGTGAGTGGAGTGCCTCATAGTGCTCTTCAAGGTACTCGAGTACGCCGTAACGCCCGAAGACCAACGCGGCCTCGGCCCCTGTCAGGTGCTTTGTTTCCTTATACTGCTCAATGCAAAAGGAAATGAAATATGCGACGTCAAGACTGCGTTTGCTCATTGTCATCTTCTTTTGGCTGCAAAGATAAGCATTATTTTGGAAACGGCCAAACTTTAGGGGGAAAATAAAGAGAGGAATGCTTGGCGGATTCAAAATTTGTTTGTAACTTTGCCATCAAAATGGCTTAGTTACTCTGTCTCGGCATAAAAAAGATTAAAATCTTTTGTTCTGCTCTCGACTTTTCGTAACTTTGGCGGCAAATTAGTGAAAGAGCGATGAATTACTGTTTTGAGACGAGGATGATGGTGCGCGACTATGAGTGCGACATCGAGGGTATCGTGAACAATGCCAACTACTTGCACTACTGCGAGCATACGCGGCACCTGTTCCTGAAGGAGTGCGGACTGAGCTTCGCCGAGATGCACGAGAAGGGTGTCGACGCGGTGGTGGCGCGGATGACGATGCAGTTCAAGGTGCCGCTGCGGCCCGACGATGAGTTCGTGTCGCGTGTGGGGCTGACGAAGGAGGGCATCAAATATGTGTTCCACCACGACATCTTCCGCGCCAGCGACGAGAAACTCAGCTTCCGCGCCAAGGTGGAGCTGGTGTGCCTTGTCAACGGACGGCTCGGACAGAGCGAGGATTACGACAGGGCGTTTGCCAAGTTTATTGAAGTGAAGAGTGAAGAGTGAGGAAATATTCTATACGGTTGCGCTGACGCGTATGACGGGGTTCAACGCGCAGATGGCGCTGCAGCTGTACCAGAAAGTCGGCGGCGGCAGGGCGGTGTATGAGCACCGGCAGGATATCGGCGACGTGGTAAGCGACTGCTCGCCGCGTCTCATGGAGAGTCTGCGCAACTGGGACGACGCACTGAAAAGGGCGGCGGCAGAGATGGCGTTCGTCGAGAAGCACGGTATCCGCGTGCTGACACTGAACGACGACGACTATCCAGCCCGGCTGCGCGAGTGCGACGATGCCCCCATCATCTTGTATTACAAAGGAAATGCCGACCTGAACCAACAGCACATCGTCGACATCGTTGGTACGCGCCACTGCACCAGCTACGGCCAGGACCTCATCAGGCGGTTCGTGGCTCGGTTGAGGGAACTGTGCCCGGAGGTGCTCATCGTCAGCGGACTGGCCTACGGCGTCGACATCTGTGCCCATCGTGAGGCGCTGGCCAACGGCTATGCGACGGTGGGCGTGCTGGCCCACGGCTTGGACCAGATCTACCCTGCCCGCCACCGGCAGACGGCGGTGGAGATGGTGAGTCGCGGCGGTCTGCTGACGGAGTATATGTCGCAGACGGAGCCGCTGGCCAACAACTTCCGCCAGCGCAACCGCATCGTGGCGGGCATGTCTGACGCTACGATCGTCGTGGAGTCAGCCTACAAGGGTGGGGCGCTCATCACGGCACGCATAGCCCAGGAGTACGGCCGCGACGTGCTGGCCTTCCCCGGGCCGGTGGGGGCGCAGTACAGTGAGGGCTGCAACAACCTGATACGCGACAACAAGGCGGGACTCATCACCTCGGCCGACGATTTCGTGGCGGCAGTGGGGTGGCAGCCCGTGAGCCAGAAGACGGCAGCCGTAGAGCGTGAGCTATTCCCCGACCTCTCGGCAGAGGAGCAGGTGGTGGTAGGCGTACTCCAGCAGACGAACGACCTGCAGCTGAACGTGCTCTCGGTGAGGACGAACCTGCCCATCGGTCAGCTCACCGCCCTGCTGTTTGAGATGGAGATGAAGGGCATCGTGAAGCCGCTGGCAGGCGGGACGTATCATCTTGTTTGGTGATGGGTGATAGGTGATAGGTGATGGGTGATAGGTGATGGGTAATCGTCAATCGAAAATACGGTAAATCGAAAATAAATTGTTGTGAAGATAGGGGATATAGAGTTTGGGGAGCGACCACTGTTTCTGGCTCCCATGGAGGATGTGACCGATCTGGGCTTCCGGATGCTGTGCAAGCGGTTCGGGGCGGCGATGGTCTACACGGAGTTCGTCTCGGCAGAGGCGCTGGTGCGCGATGTGAAGACGACCATCCGCAAGCTGACCATCTGTGACGAGGAGCGGCCCGTGGGCATACAGATCTACGGGCGCGACGTGGAGGCGGTGGTCGAGGCGGCGAAGATTGTGGAGCAGGCGGGACCTGACCTCATCGACCTGAACTTCGGCTGTCCGGTGAAGAAGGTGGCCGGGAAGGGTGCCGGGGCGGGTATGCTGCAGAACATTCCGAAACTGCTGGAGATGACGCAGAAGGTGGTGGAGGCGGTCAGCCTGCCCGTCACGGTGAAGACGCGCCTCGGCTGGAACCACGAGCAGCTCATCATCACCGAGCTGGCTGAACAGCTGCAGGATTGTGGCATCAAGGCGCTGACCATACACGGGCGCACGCGTTCACAGATGTACACGGGACAGGCCGACTGGACGCTCATCGGCGAGGTGAAGCGCAACCCGAGGATACATATTCCTATTATCGGCAATGGCGACATCACGTCGATTGACGAGGCCGAGGCGGCTTTCGACCGCTACGGCGTCGACGCGGTGATGATTGGCCGCGCCACGTTCGGCGCTCCCTGGGTGTTCAGCCGCGAACAGCTAACCATCGACGAGAAGATTGACATCCTTGAGGAGCAGCTGCGCATCAATATTGCACGGTTAAGTCTCAGCAGGAAACCCGGCGACACAGACTACTCTGTCGAGAAGCGGGGCATACTCCACTCCCGCCGTCACCTGGCGGCCACGCCAGTGTTCAAGGGTATTCCGAACTTCCGCCAGACGCGCATTGCCATGCTCAGGGCAGAGACAAAGGACGAACTGACGCGAATACTGGAGGACTGCCGGGCAATGCTATAGCGGGGCTGGATTTTCTAGCATGACTAGTCCGACTAGTATGACTAGTCCAACTAGATAGATTAGAAGAGCTTCTCGAGGAAGGGCGTCAGCTCGTCGGCCATGCGCTGGTGCTGACGGAGGCTGGGGTGCCAGTCGGTGCCGTAGCCGAGGTCGCCGGTCTGCGGACTGAAGTCGAAGCGGTAGACCAGCTTGTCGCCGGCCTTGTGAGCCTCTTCCGTCACTTCGTTCAGGATGCGCTTGCAGATGTCGAGTTCCTTGCCGCCCAGCATGGAGCCGCAGAGGAAGACCACCTTGGCCTTGGGGTTGCCCTTGCGCACTTGGGCGAGGAGGCGCTTGTAGCCCTGCTTCAGGAGCGCCGTGTCGTAGTTGTCGGTCGAGAGGTCGTTGGTGCCGAGGTTAATACAGACCACGTCGGGCTGCCAGCGGCTGAAGTCCCAGCGCTCGGTCTGGTCGTTGTAGAGGGTGTACTCATACTGTGCCGGCATGTTGTCGGCGGGTGAGCCGTCCTTGGGTGCGCCGTAGTTGCGGTAGGCGCCGATGCCGCTGCGGGCAACGATGCTGGCCACAGCCCCGAGGCGCCGCATCGTCAGTTGGGCGTAGCCGTAGTAGTGGTTCTCGGTCTCAAAGCGGAAGGGCTCGCCGAGGCGGCCCTCGTTGCCGTAGCCGCAGGTGATGGAATTACCGATGAATTCGACTTTTTTTGCAGGCAGCGGATCCATATCGGTCAACTGGCCGTCGGTCTGGAATCCCCAGAACTCAGGCTTGTACTCATAGCCCTCAATACAGTACATCAGACGGGCGGTGTGACGACCGGCGGGGAGTGCCGTGCAGAGCGTGACCACCGAGTCGCGGGGGCCGCGGAAGGCTACCTTGAAGGGCTCGGCATCGTCGATTTGCGCCATGAAGTAGCCGCTGCCGGGCTTGCACTTCATGCGGAGTGTGGTGCCCTGGAAGGCGACGTTGATTTGTGTGCCGGGGTAGCTGAAGCGGGGGCGCTCCGGGTTCTGGAAACAGATGCGGCCGACGTACTGGATGTGAGGGTCGGTGGGGGCGATGGCGGCGGTTTGGGCTGCGGCACCGCCGCAGCACAGAGAACAGAGGGCAAGGAGGAGTCTTTTCATAGGACGGGGATGGTGATGGTTTTTGATAATTTGCGCTGGGGGGAGGTGACGGTGAGGGTCAGGGGGCCGGGCTTGTTGGCGGCCTCGACGATGACGACGAGCTGGCCGTTGAAGAGGCGCATGGTGGGCTCGGTGAATGGTTCGAGGCTGGTGGCATCGCCGTTGCAGGCGGCGCGGAAGCGTCCGGCACCTTTTACACTGAAAGTCAGCTGGTCGGCGGCATCGGGGATGAGCGTGCCGGCCTTGTCGGTGAGCGAGACGGTGATGAAGGCGAGGTCCTGGGCGTTGGCGGTGAGGTGGGTGTTCTGCGTCCAGACGTCGAGGTTGAGGCGGGCGGGTTTGCCGGCGGTGCGGACGGTCTGCTCGCCGGCGGCGTTGCCGTCGGCATCGTAGACGACGACCTTCAGCTGGCCGGGCTGGTACTTGACGTCGTTCCAGCGCAGGCGGTAGCGGTCGAGGCGCTCGGCGGGGTTCTTACGGATACGGCCCTGGCTCTTGCCGTTCAGGAAGAGCTCGGCCTCGGGGTAGTCGGTGTAGCAGTAGACGGGCGTCACCTCTCCACGGCGGTCGGGCCACGTCCAGTGGGGCAGGAGGTGGATGGTGTGCTCGTCCTTCTGCCACTTCGAGCGGTAGAGATAGTAGCGGTCCTTGGGCAGTCCGGCGAGGTCGCAGATGCCGAAGTAGCTGCTGCGGCTGGGCCAGTACTCGTCGTAAGGCGTCGGCTCGCCGAGGTAGTCGAAGCCCGTCCAGACGAACTCGCCGATGACCCACGGCTTGTCGTCCTGCCACACCCAGTCGTCGTCGGGCAGGTTCGACCACGAGCAGTACTCCACGTCGTAGCTCGAGCACTGGCCGTCGGCGGTCTTGATGGCATTGGGGTCGTAGGATGGTGCCCAGGAGGCGTATTGCGAGTTGTCGGTCACCTTGACGGGGAACTTATAGACGCCGCGCGACGAAACCGTCGAGGCCGTCTCGGAGCCAAGCAGGAAGCCCTGCGGCAGCTGTTCGATGTTTTTCTGATATTTATGTACGCGATAGTTGAAGCCCGGCACGTCCATCGCCTGTGCCATGCCGCAGCTGAGGGCGCCCTCGGCCTTGTCCATGCCCTGCGTGACGGGACGGGTGGGGTCGAGCGAGTGGATGAGTCCCTGCAGGCGGATGCTGAGCTGGCGGCCCACCTCGCTGCCCTGCTCGGGAATCTCGTTGCCGATGGACCACATGACGATGGAGGGGTGGTTGCGGTTGGCTACGACGAGGTTGGTGATGTCACGGTCGGCCCACTCGTCGAAGAAGCGGGCATAGCCGTTCTTGCACTTCGGGTAGCGCCACATGTCGAACGACTCGGCCATGACCATCATGCCCAACGAGTCGCAGATGTCCATCTGCATCTGGCTCGGCATGTTGTGTGCCGTGCGGATGGCGTCGCAGCCCATGTCTTTCAGAATTTTGACCTGGCGGATGAGCGCGGCCTTGTTGACGGCGGCACCGAGGGGACCGAGGTCGTGGTGCAGACAGACGCCGCGCAGCTTGCGCGTCTGGCCGTTCAGCTGGAAGCCTTTTTCCTTGCTGACGCGGACGGTGCGTAGGCCGGTCTTGATGGTTTTGACGTCAATATCCTTCCCGTCCTTCATCAGCCTGACGGTAAGCGTATAGAGAGACGGCGACTCAGGCGACCAGAGTTTGGGATGGGGCACACTCAGCGTCCTGCTGACGTGGCCGTCGCCGAATGAAACGACAGACTGCATCATGCCGCCTCCCTCGGAGTCTTGCAGGCCGATGATCATCCGCATGTCAGGTTCCACGTTTTCCACACGGACGCCCACCTCCACTTTGGCCACGTCTTTCTTGCGGTCGACGTCAATGGTACGCACGGAGAGGCTCCAGTCGTCGATGTGCCGCTTGTCGGTCAGCACCAGTTTCACGGGGCGGTAAATTCCGGCACCGGGATACCAGCGGCTGCTCTCCTCCAGGTTCTTCAGGCTGACCTCCAACAGATTTTCGCCTTTAATAAAATAAGGTGTAATATCGATGCGGAAAGTATTGTAGCCGTAAGCCCAGTAGCCCGCTTTCTGTCCGTTGATGCTGACTGTCGGCTCAGCCATGGCACCGTCGAACACCAGCTCGGCATGGCCGGAAAAGTCCGATGGAATCGTGAATTTTCGCTTGTAGTAGCCTTCGCCTATCCAGGGCAGTGCGCCTGAGCGCCCGCTCTTCTCGGTGGCCTCCTTCTCGCCGTTCTGCTCGATGGCCACGCGCTGCAGGTCCCACTTCTTGTCGAAGGGGCCGCTGATGGCCCAGTCGTGGGGCACGGTGACGGTCTGCCACGACTGCCGGTCGTGGGAAAACTGCCAGTCGTCGGTTAATGTGATTTCCTGCCGTTGTTGGGCGTGCCCTGCCAGTGCGCTGATCAGGGCCATAGTCAGTAGTCTTGTCCTCATTTGGTTCTTCAGTTTTGTTAACAGGGCACAAAGATAGTTATTTTTTTTGTTATCTCAAAAAATTCCGTTAACTTTGCAACCAATTATGGCAGAAATGCCAGCACACTGTGGGCTGGCAAGCTATTGAGAAGGACGATGGACGAGGATTTCGACATACGCGAGGAGCGCTACTCCAAGGTCGAGAAGGACTTTGAGAACGCGCTGCGGCCGCTGAGCTTCAAGGACTTCAGCGGTCAGAAGAAGATTGTGGAGAACTTGGAGGTCTTCGTCGAGGCCGCCAAGTATCGTGGCGAGCCCCTCGACCACACACTGCTGCACGGCCCTCCCGGACTGGGCAAGACGACGCTGTCGAACATCATCGCCAATGAGCTGGGCGTGGGCTTCAAGATTACCAGCGGTCCCGTGCTTGACAAGCCCGGCGATCTGGCGGGCATCCTGACGTCGTTGGAGAAGAACGACGTGTTGTTCATCGACGAGATTCACCGTCTGTCGCCCGTCGTCGAGGAGTATCTGTACTCGGCTATGGAGGACTACCGCATCGACATCATGATCGACAAAGGACCGTCGGCGCGGTCGATACAGATTGACCTGAACCCCTTCACGCTGGTCGGCGCCACGACGCGCAGCGGTCTGCTGACGGCTCCGCTCCGTGCCCGCTTCGGCATCAACATGCACTTGGAGTACTACCAGCCCGAGACGCTGCAGAAGATTATCGAGCGCAGTAGTAATATATTAGGTGTACCCATTACCGAGGATGCCGCCTTAGAGATTGCCGGACGTTCACGCGGTACGCCCCGTATCGCCAACGCCCTGCTGCGCCGAGTCCGCGACTTCGCTCAGGTGAAGGGCGACGGGCGCATCGACACGAAGATTACGCAGGTGGCGCTGACAGCCCTGAACATTGACCAGTACGGACTCGACGAGATAGACAACAAGATACTGCTGACCATCATCGACAAGTTCCGGGGCGGTCCCGTAGGACTCACCACCATTGCCACCGCCATCGGCGAGGATGCCGGCACGGTGGAGGAGGTCTATGAGCCGTTCCTGATCATGGAGGGATTCATTAAAAGAACACCTCGCGGCCGCATGGTTACGGAGCTGGCTTACAAGCATTTTGGGCGCAATCCTTACACAGGTAACATCATGGAACCCAGTTTATTCGAATAAGATTCTACACTTTCGGCAGTTTTAATTCTTTTTCACTAAAATTTTAGGGTACAAACCTAAAATTGTAGTATCTTTGTCGCACTTTATACCGAGTTGAATTATTGACTTAACCAATTTAAATTGAACGAGCTATGCACGTCGGACAAAAAATCAAAGAAGTGCTCGCACAGAGACACAAGCCCGTTACCTGGTTGGCCAGGGAAATCGACTGTGAACGTACCAACGTCTACAACATCTTCAGCAGGAAGGACATCAGCACAGGATTGCTTCTGAGAATAGGAACTATTCTGGACTATGACTTCTTCAAAGACTTATCGGAAGAGTATTTTAAGGGCGGTAAAGCAAAAAAGTAACTAAAACTTTTTGTTCTGCCCTTAATTTTTCGTATCTTTGCCCGCAAATATGAGAAAAGGATTATTTGTGGGTACTTTTGACCCATTTACTATCGGGCACGACTCTATCGTGCGCCGTGCTTTGCCGCTTTTCGACCGGCTGGTGATTGGCGTTGTCGGCGATAACGTTCACAAACCGGGCATGAGTCCTGTTGAGAAGCGCATCAAAACCATCAGCGAAATCTACCAGAACGAACCGGCTATAGAGGTGAAGCCCTACTACGGCCTGGCCATGGACTTTGCGCGCCAGGAGGAGGCGCAGTTCATTGTCAAGGGCGTACGCTCGGTCAGCGACTTCGAGTACGAGCAGTGGCAGGCCGACTTCAACCGTCGGCTGGGTGGTGTTGAAACCATCCTGCTCTACACCGAGCCCGAGCTGGCCAGTGTCTCGAGCAGTGCCTTGCGTGAGCTGTCGCACTTCGGTGTCGACGTGAGTGAATTTCTACCAAAGCCCCATAAGTCAAATGATAACCTATAGCACCGAGAACGTCCGCATGCCGGCCATCCGCCGCCGCGACACGACGGCATGGATCCGCCGTGTGGCTGCCACCTATAATAAGAAGGTTGGCGAGGTGGGCTACCTGTTCTGCGACGACGCGCACATCCTTGCCGTCAACCGCGAATACTTAGGCCACGACTATTACACCGACATCATCACTTTCGACTATTGTGAGGGCGACCAGCTGAACGGCGACATCGTCATCTCGTTAGACACCGTGCGCTCGAACGCCGAGAAGTTCAAGAAAGACTACGACGAGGAACTGCACCGCGTCATCATTCACGGCATCCTCCACCTCTGCGGACAGAACGACAAAGGCCCCGGCGAGCGCGAACAGATGGAGGCCGCCGAGGACAAAGCCCTAAGACTAAGATGATTGAAGAATATGAAATCATGGCACCCGTCGGCTCCCGCGATTCGCTGGCGGCAGCCATTCAGGCCGGAGCCGACTCCGTCTACTTCGGCATTGAGAAGCTGAACATGCGGGCCCACTCGGCCTCGACGTTCACCATCGACGACCTGCGCGAGATTGCCCAGACCTGCCGTGAGCACGGCATGAAGAGCTATCTGACGGTAAACACCATCATTTACGGCGAGGACCTGCCGCTGATGAGTGAGATTATCGACGCCGCCAAGGAGGCGGGTATTTCAGCCGTCATTGCCAGCGACGTGGCCGTGATGCAGTACTGTCGTCAGGTAGGGCAGGAGGTGCATCTCTCTACCCAGCTGAACATCTCGAACATCGAGGCGCTCAAGTTCTACGCACAGTTTGCCGACGTCGTCGTGCTGGCCCGTGAACTGCGCCTGGAGCAGGTGGCCGACATCTACCGCCAGGTCTGCGAAGAGCATATCTGCGGTCCGGGCGGTGAGCAGATACGTATCGAGATGTTCTGCCACGGTGCGCTGTGCATGGCCATCTCGGGCAAGTGCTACATGAGTCTCGATGCCGCCAACCGCTCGGCCAACCGTGGGGAGTGCATCCAGGTGTGCCGGCGCAGCTATACCGTTACCGACAACGAGACAGGCTACCAGCTGGAGATAGACAACAAGTATATCATGTCGCCCAAGGACTTGAAGACCGTGCGCTTCATCGACAAGATGATGAACGCCGGCGTGCGCGTGTTTAAGATAGAAGGTCGCGCGCGAGGCCCTGAATATGTCTATACGGTGGTGAAGTGCTATAAGGAAGCCATCCAGGCCGTGCTCGACGGCACCTTTACCACGGAGCGCAAGGACGAGTGGGACCGCCGTCTCGCCACCGTCTTCAACCGTGGCTTCTGGGACGGCTACTACCAGGGCCAGCTCATGGGCGAGTGGAACAAGGAGTACGGCTCGTGTGCCACCGAGCGCAAGGTCTACATCGGCAAAGGTACGAAATATTACTCTAAGCTCGGCGTGGCGGAGTTTGCCGTTGAGGCCAATACCTTCAAGGTGGGCGACAAACTGCTCATTACCGGTCCGACGACGGGCGTCATGTATGTCACGCCACAGGAGATACACGATGACAACGGTGCCGTAGAGGTGGCTCAGCAGGGCACGCGCGTCTCGATAGCCGTCACCGGCAAGGTGCGCCCCAGCGACAAGCTCTTCAAGCTGGTAGAGCAATAGAACAGACTTTTTCAGCGAAAAGGCCCCGGTTTTGGACAGAAACCGGGGCCTTCCACGGTGTCGCCTTTCGAAGAGGATACGTTCGACTTCAACGCACAGGTAAAGGTTACTGTCGATGCCGTGGCTGGTGCTAAGCTGAAGGTATTGGGCTACGAACTGGCCGAGTGGAGCCACACCTTCCCCCTGTTTGGGCCCTGGACCCTCTGGAAGTATCCCAGCGATGGCACAGAAGATTAGTCGCCTGCTGCCAAATAGAAAAGCGTAGCAGAAAAACGCCGAAACGTTTGGCACTTCGCGGAATTCTTCGTAACTTTGCAACCCCAAAAACAACAGGCAATGGAAACAATCAACGAGATACAGGACGAGATTATCGAAGAGTTCGACGGTCTGGACGACTGGATGGACCGCTACCAGCTGCTGATAGACTTGGGCAGCGAGCAGGAACCCCTTGACGAGAAGTATAAGACCGAGCAGAACCTCATCGACGGCTGTCAGAGTCGCGTGTGGCTGCAGGCCGACTATATTGAGGAGACTGGCGTCATTCACTTCTCGGCTGAGAGCGACGCTCTTATCGTGAAGGGTATTGTCAGCCTGCTCATCCGCGTGCTCTCCGACCACACGCCGCAGGAGATTCTCGACGCCGACCTCTACTTCATCAGCCGGATCGGACTGCGCGAGCATCTCTCGCCCACACGCTCCAACGGCCTGCTGGCAATGGTCAAGCAGATGCGCGCCTACGCCCTGGCCTATTCTGCGAAATAGGCGGTGGAATATGTGGCTGACTTTCTGCAAGATGCGCCCGCTGACTTACTGCAACGGTTGACCAAAAAAGAAAACTTTCAGACGGAAACTTTCGGCAAAGTTTCCGTTTTTATTTTGTATTGTGCTGAATATCAGCAGTTTGACATTTATTAACGCGAGAAAAGTTTTCCGAAACATACAACTTACGGGGAAAAGTTGTATCTTTGCAGTCTCAATCCCAAAAACCTAAATAAAAACAACAGCAAAACAATGATACAGACAGTAGTAAAGCGCGACGGGCGCATTGTGGGCTTCAACGAACAGAAGATTATGGCCGCCATTCGCAAGGCCATGCTCCACACCGACAAGGGCGAGGACGAACGGTTGCTCTACCAGATTACCGACCGCATCGCCCAGCGCGGCGAGGACCGGATGACGGTGGAGCAGATTCAGGACCTGGTGGAGATCGAGCTGATGAAGTCGAGCCGCAAGGACGTGGCCCAGAAGTACATCGCCTACCGCAACCAGCGCTCCATCGCCCGCAAGGCCAAGACGCGCGAGATATTCCTCGACATCGTCAACATTAAGAACAACGATGTCACCCGTGAGAACGCCAACATGAACGCCGACACGCCGGCGGGCATGATGATGAAGTTTGCCTCAGAGACCACCAAGCCCTTCGTCGACGACTACCTGTTGTCGGAGGAGAGTCGCGAGGCCGTGGAGCACAACTACCTGCACATCCACGACAAGGACTACTACCCCACGAAGTCGCTGACCTGCGTCCAGCACCCCTTAGACAACATACTGACCTGTGGCTTCATAGCAGGACATGGAGCCAGCCGTCCCGCCAAGCGCATAGAGACCGCCTCGGTCCTGGCTTGCATCTCGATGGAATGCGCCCAGAACGAGATGCACGGAGGTCAGGCTATTCCCGCCTTCGACTTCTACATGGCCCCCTACGTCCGTCTGAGCTATATCGAGGAGCTGAAGGCGCTGGAGGAGCTGAACGGCGAGGACTACCGCGACCTGTACGACGAGCCGCTGATGGACTACATCAAGAAGCCGCTCGACGGACTGACGGGCCGCGAGCGTGCCCAGCAGCACGCCATCAACAAGACCGTCGGTCGCGTACACCAGGCCATGGAGGCCTTTATCCATAACATGAACACCATCCACTCGCGCGGCGGCAACCAGGTGGTCTTCTCGTCGATCAACTACGGAACGGACACCAGTGCCGAGGGGCGCTGCGTCATGCGCGAGATTCTGCTCTCCACCTACGAGGGCGTGGGCGGCGGCGAGACGGCCATCTTCCCCATTCAGATCTGGAAGAAGAAGCGTGGCGTGAACTATCTGCCCGAGGACCGTAACTTCGACCTCTACCAGCTGGCCTGCAAGGTGACGGCCAGAAGGTTCTTCCCCAACTTCCTGAACCTCGACGCCTCGTTCAATCAGGACGCCGACTGGCGGGCCGACGATCCGAAGCGCTACCTGCACGAGGTGGCCACGATGGGCTGTCGCACCCGTGTCTTCGAGAACCGCTTCGGTCCGAAGACCTCCATCGGCCGCGGCAACCTCTCGTTCTCGACCATCAACATCGTGAAGCTCGCCATCGAGTGCATGGGCATCGAGGACAAGCAGCAGCGCATCGACCAGTTCTTTGCCAAGCTCGACAACATGCTCGAGGTGACGGCCAAGCAGCTCGACGAGCGCTTCCAGTTCCAGAAGACCGCCTTCGCCAAGCAGTTCCCCTTGCTGATGAAGAGCCTCTGGATAGGTGCCGACAAGCTGGGACCCACCGACACCGTCGAGTCGGTCATCAACCAGGGCACCCTCGGCATCGGCTTCATCGGACTGGCCGAGTGTCTTGTCGCCCTTGTCGGCAAGCACCACGGCGAGAGCGAGGAGGCCCAGGAGCTCGGCATCAGAATTGTCACCTACATGCGCGACCGTATTAACGATTTCTGCGAACGTTATCACCATAACTATTCCGTTCTGGCCACGCCTGCCGAGGGACTCGCCGGACGCTTCACCAAGCGCGACCGCAAGGAGTTCGGCTCCATCCCCGGCATTACCGACCGCGACTACTACACTAACTCTAACCACGTGCCCGTCTACTACAAGTGCTCGGCACGTCACAAGGCTGAGGTCGAGGCGCCTTATCACAACCTGACGCGCGGCGGACACATCTTCTATGTCGAGATTGACGGCGACGCCACCCATAACCCACAGGTCATCATGTCGGTGGTCGACATGATGGACCGCCTCGACATGGGCTATGGGTCCGTCAATCACAACCGCAACCGCTGCATGGACTGCGGCTACGAGAACGCTGCCGACAACTTGGACGTGTGTCCGAAGTGTGGCAGCAAGAACATCGACAAGCTCCAGCGCATCACCGGCTACCTCGTCGGAACCACCGACCGGTGGAACTCCGGCAAGCTGGCCGAGCTCCACGACCGCGTCACCCACATCGACCACGGCGTGCAGGATATGTTTGGAAGTGAGCAATAACCAGTGATACGTATTCTAAATATCATAGAAGACACAATGGTGGACGGTCCGGGATTCCGGACCTCCATTTATTGTGCGGGCTGCCGCCACGCCTGTCCCGGCTGTCATAACCCGCAGTCGTGGGACTTTGGCGGGGGGCGTGATATGACCGTTGAGGAACTGATGCGAACCATCGTGAGCGACCCCTTCACGCGCGGCGTCACCTTCAGCGGGGGCGACCCGATGTATCAGGCAGCCGGCTTCGCTGAACTGGCACGTGCCATTCACACGTACACGCAGAAGGATGTCTGGTGCTATACGGGCTTTACGTTCGAAAGCCTCATTCAGGACGACCAGCGTGAACTGCTTGCCGAGCTCGACGTGCTGGTCGACGGACCTTTCATTCAGTCGCTGCGCGACGAGTCGCTGCTGTTCCGCGGCTCGTCGAACCAGCGCCTGATCGATGTTCAGGCTTCCCTGTACAGCGGTGAGACCGTACTGTGGAAGCCCGACAATCAAGTTATCTGATACCCATGCGGGCCTCGACGACGTTGACCACGTAGTCGCCCAGTTTCTCGCACTCGTTGATGAGGTCCATGTAGATGGTACCCACGGCGTAGGTATACTCGTGGTTGTTGATGTCGGCAATGTTCTGCGCCTTCAGCTGGTTGCGGTAGTTGTTGATCTCGTTCTCGATGTTGAAGGTGCGGTTCACGTCGTACGTCTCCTTGCGGCCACCCATCAGGCGGTTCATCTCGGTCAGCGACTGGTCGGTCAGCCCCATCATCTGGTGGATGTGCTCATACTGGCGCTCGGTGAAGTGGTCCTGCTTGCCGTTGTACTTGCGGTTGATGGTGCGGGCCATGTTGAAGCAGGCGTCGCCGATAGACTCGAGTTCGGAGATCTCGCGCAGCATGGCGCGAATCTTGGCCTTCGTGTCGTCCGAGAGGTGGGCGTCGCTGACGGTGTCGAGGTACTTGGCAATCTCGAGCTCCATGTTGTCGCTGATGCCCTCGTACTTCTCAATGCGCGAGTAGAGCTTGTTGAACTCCGTCTCGCTGCCACCCTTCTTCTTGGCACTCTCACTGCTCGACAGGGTCAGCAGTTCCGTGACCATGCCGAACATGCGCTGCATACGGTCTGAGAAGGAGCGAATCTCCTTCTGGGCCTCGAGCACCGAGAGTTCCGGAGTCTTCATGAAGCCGGCCGTGATGAAGTGCAGGCGGAAGTCCTCTTCCTCGTCGACCTTCTTCGGCTTGATAACCCAGCAGACGAAGCGCTCAATCTGCGGGATGAACCAGATGAGAATCATCGTGTTGGCCACGTTGAACGTGGTATGGAAGGCCGCCAGCACGAAGGTCAGCTTGGAGGCGTTGGCGAGGAAGGCTTCTGAGCTGACGGCATCCTTCATCATGTTGACGTCGTAGCCCACCCAGCCGCAGACCATGTCGACGAAGGGCCGGAAGACGAAGAGAATCCAGATGACGCCGAAGACGTTGAAGAACATGTGGGCCAGTGCGGCGCGGCGTGCCTGCGTGTTGGCCGACAGGGCGGCGAGGTTCGACGTGACGGTCGTTCCGATGTTCTCGCCCATCACCAGTGCGATACCCTGATAGATGGGCAGTGCGCCGCTGGAGCACAGAATCATGGTGATGGCCATGACGGCAGCCGACGACTGTACGCAGAACGTCAGCACGCCACCTAAGAGCAGGAAGACGAGCGTCGTGAGGAACGACTTCGGGTCGAACGAGGCAAAGAAGTTCAGCACCGTCTCATTGTGCCCCAGGTCCATCTCGTTGCCCGTCAGTCGCAGGGTCGTCAGTCCCAGCAGCAGCAGGCCGAGTCCGAAGAGGAAGTCGCCGACGTAGCGGTGCTTCTTCATGTAGATCAGGATGATACCCAGGAAGAAGCCGATGTAGGACACGATGCTGATGTCGAACGACATACCGGCCGACATGATCCAGGCCGTCAGCGTCGTACCGATGTTGGCACCCAT
>CAMHHO010000055.1:0-21273 GCA_946184965.1 uncultured Prevotellaceae bacterium
GCCTCGAAGCTCGCCAAGAAGTTCGATGTGTATAAACACTGCTGCATGATTGACACAGACTATAAGCGGGAGAAGGCTCTCGAATGGTGTCCCATCGAGGATGTATGGGGCATCGGAAGACGCTATGCTGCCAAACTCCAGTCATTAGGCTGCAAGACTGCTCTCGACTTTGCCCGGCACCACAAGGATTGGGTTCGCCAGACCTTTAATAATATCAACATCGTCCGTACCTGGCAGGAACTGAACGGCGAAGATGCTGTGCCTAACGAAGAACTGGCTAAGAAGAAGAGCATCTGCACCAGCCGATCGTTCAATGGCATGATCAGCGACAAGGACACCCTGCGCACTCACATTGCCAACTATGCCGCCCGTTGTGCCGAGAAACTGAGGGCGCAGAAGACTGTGGCCACCACCGTTGGCGTTTTTGTGAATACCAATGCCTTCCGTGAAGACCTGGCACAATACTGGAACTTTCAAGAGACACGGCTTGTCACCCCAACCAGTTCGACGATTCCCATTGTTCAGGCGGCTCACGATGTGCTTGACCGCATTTTCATACAGGGCTACCAGTATAAGAAAGCGGGTGTCATCGTGATGGGTATTTCTCCAGACAGCCCCATCCAGCAGGACTTGTTTGACCTGAATGCCGAACAGATTCAGAAGATGCGCCGACTCGATGAGGTGATTGACCGCATCAACCGCATGCATGGCTCAGAGACCATCGTCATCGGTGCCCAGCAGTACACCCAGAAGAACGGCAAAGACAAGGCAGAGGTGTTTGCCAATGCCATCAAGCACGATTTCCGCAGTAAGAATCCAACCACCCGTTGGAGTGACATTATAAAACTCAAATAGAAAGAACTAACAACAGAATGATTATGAAGAAGATTACTTTTATCACAGCTCTGACGGCCATGATGCTGATGGCAGTCATGCCCGCATTTGCCCAGGAGGAGCAGGGCTTTAAGAAGTTCAACGTAAGGGAAGACTTTACGGAGAATGGTTTTCAATGGTTCCATGATGCCGAGCTGCTGGCGGCTGGCAACAAGGACAAGAGCAATGCCATGACCATCGGGTGGGGTGGCATCGGCACACTCTGGGGGCGCACGGCACTGACCGTTTATGTCGCTGAAAAGCGCTATACCAAGGAGTTCATGGATAAAGCCGAGTACTTTACCGTGATGGCCTTCGATGTAAAGGACAGCAAGGTGCTGAACTACATGGGAACCAAGAGCGGACGCGATGGAGACAAGGCTCAGGCTTTGGGGCTCCATACGGCCTATACCGCCAACGGAACTCCATATTACACAGAGGCCACGATGGTGATAGAGTGCAAGATCATGTATGCTGCACCGTTCGACCCTCAGTACTTCAAGAGCGATGCCCCCCGTCGGATGTATGCCAATTTTCCTGCCGGCATTCACTCCATGTATATCGGCGAGGTTGTTAATGCCTGGAAGAAATGAGCATGGGTTTGACTATGCTTTCACGCCAATGATGGTAGCATTCGATGGCTTCATACGGTGAACCTCGGTCTGGACGAAGCCTGCATCGTCGAGCAGAGTCTTCAGCTCCTCAGGCGAGTAGGCCGTCATGCCCTCTACGACATTCGTCCACATGGAGTCGCCATCAACCACTTCAACCAGAATGGCGAACTTTCTGCCAGGCTTCAGCACACGGCGCACCTCCTGAAGACAGTCAGGCAGATTGGGCCAGAAATACACCGTCTCAACTGCTGTTACAAGGTCGAACTTCCCGTCTTCATAAGGCAGTTTCTCGGCAGAACCCTGAGTGACGAATACCCGCTTGTCGAGCACACTGGCATTCACCTTCTTGGCTTTGGCTACGCTTTCCTCAGAGATGTCGATGCCATAGGCTGTTGAACCCTCGCTCCGCTTCAGCAGCCTCTGTAAGGTTGCGCCGCCGCCACAGCCGATATCAAGCATAGTCCATCCGTCCTGAATATTGACCAGTTTCAGTCCCCAGTTCGTCAGCGGTGCATGACATAGGTTCATAAACTTCAGCATCGCGCGTCCCATCCGTCCTTGCGGACAGGCACAGTTTGTGAAGAGCTTCTTTAATAGTCCCATAACTCAATTCTACTTTATAGTTGATACAATTTAATCGGGTGCAAAGGTACGGCGAATTAGCAAGATTCGCAATACCTAAAATGCAGTGTTTTGAGCATTGCCCACCCGTTGCGGCAAGCAATAGCAGGTTAACATGAAGTAGGTATATGTAGCAGTAGGACTTTCTGTTACATGAGCCGATTTTCAGCACAAAACCTCTCGAAATCAACGTCGTTTATTTGGATGTTTCAGAAATAATCACTAAATTTGCAGTCGATAAGTATGACTGAAAATGATACAGCCGCAATAGAAACAACACCGAATACGTTATTGGAATATGTCAAACGAAATAGAGAAAAGGAGTGAGGCTTTCCTGATTTATCAGGATGAGAACGGAATAGCTCGAGTCAATGTGCGATTCGAGGGAGAGGATGTGTGGCTAAATGTGGAGCAGATAATGGAACTGTTTGATGCTTCGCAGCAGGACATTAGTTACCATATCAAACAGATTTATGCTGAAGGCGAACAAGACTCAGAACGAACTCACAAAAAATTTTTGTTAGTTCGACAAGAGGGTAATCGTAGCGTCAAAAGGCAGATAAGTCACTACAACCTTGACATGATAATCGCTGTGGGATATCGTGTAAAATCGCAGGTGGCTACTCGCTTCCGTCAGTGGGCGACACAGCGTCTGCGTGAGTTTATCCAAAAGGGATTTACGTTGGACGATGACAGACTAAAGGGAAAGGGCAATCGGTATTTCCGTGAATTGCTGCAACGCATAAGGGATATCCGCAGTAGCGAGCGCAACCTGTATCAGCAGGTGACAGACATCTTTATTACAAGTATCGACTACGATCCCAATGCCAATCTCACTCGGAAGTTTTTTGCCACCGTTCAGAACAAACTGCACTATGCTGCCCATCAGCATACTGCCGCTGAGGTGGTATATGAGCGAGTGGATGCTGAGAAGCCGATGGTGGGCATGACTAACTTTAAGGGTGATTATATCACCAAGGAGGATGTGCAGATAGCGAAGAACTATCTGACGGAAGAAGAGCTGACGTACTTGAACCTATTGGTGTCACAGTATTTGGATTTTGCTGAAGTTCAGGCTTTGCAGCAGATTCCAGTGAAGATGGTGGAGTGGATACAGAAACTTGATGATCTGATGAAACTCTCTGGCAGACAGTTGCTTGTGGGCAAAGGAACTATCAGCCATGAAGAGGCGAAGAAGAAGGCAATCGCTGAGTTTGAGAAGTATCGCAAGTTGGAGATGCTTCAGTATGAGAGTGACTATGACAGGGCCATCAAAGAACTGATACAGAAAGAGAATAAGCTTCCAAAAGACGACGGATGATTATATAACAAAGGGATGTGACAGCGGGCGGCCCTCTGTTACATCCTGTTTATAATTGAAAGATGATACCTGATGCGGTTGGCAATTAGTCTGTCAGATTATTTCTTCCAGCTCGCCCGTTTCAGAGTCAATGATAAAACCGCGAACCACGATGTCATTCGGCACAAGGGGATGGGTTTTAATGGTCTCTACTGTCTTGCGTACTGATTCTGGCGTGTCCTTGAATCCCTCCAGCCAGTGGTCAAGGTTGATGCCGCACTTGCGGATGGTATCGAGTGTTTCATCAGTCACACCACGGGCTATCATCTCGTGGTGGAAGTGGTCGTAGCTCATGTGGCAGGCTCCGCAATGAGAGTGAGCCACCACCATGACCTCGTCAACGCCCAGTTCGTAGATAGCCACGATCAGGCTGCGCATGGCAGAGTCGAAGGCTGAAATCACCAAGCCTCCTGCATTCTTGATAATCTTGGCATCACCGTTCTTCAAACCGAGGGCGGCAGGCAGCAGTTCGGTCAGGCGGGTGTCCATGCACGAAAGGACTGCCAGCTTCTTGTCAGGGTACTTGTCAGTCAGATACTTTTCGTAACCTTTCTGAGCCACAAATTGCTTGTTGTAGTCGATAATCTGGTCTATCATATGGTTATGTTCTATTGACATATACGGGCCAAGGCAACAATCTTGCCTGCTACGGTCAGCCACAGATGAACAGACGCCTGGTCGTCTCCGTCCAAGTCCTGATAGACGCAGTCCTGCTCAACCACGAATACCTCGCTACGAATTCTCAGGAGTTCGTACAGCTCGTCCGTTGTCAGTTCCTGGAACGTTTTCTGATGCAAAAGCGGCTTCATCGTCGTATATGGTCTGTAATCTTCTAAAAAACGCTTAAAAATGCGCACAAATATAGTAATAATCACTGAATTATGGCTAATTTTGCAGCAACTATTAGCAAAGTTTATGAAGAAAGAAGTAATAAAGTAATGATATGATTAAGCGATTATTGGATTTTCTGGACGCTTCGCCAGTGAACTTTCTGGCAGCAAGGAATATTGTGTACGAACTTGAGCAGGCTGGCTATCGCCGCTTAGACCCTCGTGAGGCTATCGGTAAGGTCAAGGCTGGCGACAAGCTGTATGTAACCAAGAACGACTCGTCGGTCTATGCCTTCCACATTGGGCGCAAGCCACTGGCTGATGCTGGGTTCCGCATGATTTGTGCCCATTGCGACTCACCCACGTTTCGCATCAAGCCCAATGCTGAGATGACGTGTGAGGGTGGCATCGTCAAGCTGAACACTGAGGTTTATGGCGGCCCGATTATGTCAACATGGTTCGACCGTCCGCTGACCATTGCAGGCAGGGTGATTGTATGTGGTGACGATGAGCTGAACCCCAAGACGCTTCTGCTGCATGTCAGGCGCCCACTGCTTCAAATCAGCAATCTGGCCATTCATTTCAACCGTCAGGTCAACGACGGCGTGGCGCTGAGCAAGCAGAAGGATATGCTGCCAATACTCGGTATCGTTACAAATGAACTTGAACGTGGCAATCTGCTGATGAACGTTATTTGTAGCGAACTGTCCGTCAGTCAGGAAGAAATCCTTGACTTCGACCTCTACCTGGCTGATGCCACACCTGCATGCACCTTTGGCGTTCACGATGAGTTTATCTCATCTGGCCGGCTTGACGACCTCTCGATGTGCTTTGCCGGACTGGAGGCTCTTCTCGGCACGACTGATACTGACGCTACCAAGGTGCTTGCAATCTTTGATAACGAAGAGACTGGCTCGCAGACCAAGCAGGGTGCGGGCAGTCCGTTCCTGTCGATGATGCTGAAACGTATTGCACTGGCTCAGAGCGGTACAGAGGAAGCCTTCTGTCAGGCTGTTGAGCGGGCATTCATGATTTCTGCCGACAATGCCCATGCCTGGCACCCGAACTACAGCGAGAAGTATGACCCCACGAATCATCCCGTTCTGGGTGGCGGCCCTGTCATCAAGTTCAATGCCGCCCAGAAGTATGCCAGCGATGCCGTTTCTGCTGCTGTCTTCGCTGAGATTTGCCGCAAGGCTGGTGTGCCCTGTCAGCGCTTCGTGAACCACTCCGATGTGGCAGGAGGCAGTACGTTAGGAAACATCCTTGCCTCGTCAATCCCCCTCAGAGGCGTCGATATGGGCAATGCCATTCTGGCTATGCACAGTTGCAGGGAAACAGGCAGTGTGGCCGACCACATCTATACGGTCAAGGCTTTCAGTCAGTTCTTCAGTTAAATAGCTCATGGCGGTGGCTCAAAGTGTGCCAGTGTATAGCAAACAGCCGATTATCGCAAGTTGTATGATGATGATGGCAGGAATGCCATAACTGAACATCTTATGCTGAGTCTTGTGGTGCCAAACCTTCATGCCCAGCCAAGCCCCTATGCTGCCACCGAGTACTGCCAGCATCAATAGCGAAGATTCCCTAATGCGCCATAATTTCTTCTTGGCCTTCAGCTTGTCAATGCCATAGGTGATGAAGGTGGCCACGTTTATGATGGCGAGGTAGATGGTGAGGTAATGTGCTAAATCGTTCATGTCAGTAATGCTATTTCTCTTTGAATAAATTGTAAGCTTTCCAGGCCTCCTGCAACTGCGCGGCATCGTATTCTCCTTCAAAAAACACAGGTTGGAAATCCTCGCGGAAGGGTGACCAATTGCCGCAGATGATACCATCGCAGGCAATGACGGGCTGGAAAATGCCACTGTTGTTGTGGGCATGGTGACGATGCTCAGGCGGAAGCACGACGTCGCGCGACTTATAGCCTATCAGGTATTCATCGTAAGGAGGAATCAGCAGGAACTTGCCCTTGCGGAAGCCGCGCGAGCGACAGTCATCAGTCAGATACCAGTCTCGGCCTTTATATCTTTCCACGTGAATAGTGTTTCCCATGAGGGCAATACCCTTACGGCAGTCGCTGATATTCAGCCCTGACCACCATACAAAGTCCTCTAACGTGGCTGGCTGGCGGCTTTGGAAGTATTTGCGGGTAAAACGCATCAGCGCTTCGTCTCCGTCCATCTTCACAGAGGGCTTCACCTTGTCTGCCGTAAGTGCGTAGGTGGCTTTCATTGGCAGCAAATCGCCACTACAGAGCGTTCCCGTCATTTCTGCCATGCGGATATGGTACGACAGCCGATGATCGTCCATCCGAATGTCCTTTTCAGCTAAAGCGCGGACAAAATCCTCCTTTGTAACACTCCCCAGGTCGGAAGCCGTTTGAGCAAGAATGATCCTGATGCGCATCAGCTCGTCGTCAGGAATTGAAATCTTGTTGCTGCTCATCCAGCCCTTCGTCACAGCAATCGCCTTGGGCGAGAAGAGGTCTATCATCGGCCAGTAGTCTTCGGCGGCTATCAGCTGCCACGTGCCTCTCATCAGGTGAAGACGGATAATCCTCCCGCTATCGAATGCCTGCTTGAAAGCCTTGGCCGAAGGCTTGCGGGTACGCATTTCCACGGCCCACCGCATCATGCGATACTCCTGTGCCTGCATGGCTCCCATGTAGCTCACCACCTCGGCACAATCGCTGAACTGAGGCGCAACCAGCTGCTGATTGAGTAATCGTACGTTTACTGGATTCATATTGTCTTCTTGAATGCGCAAAGTTACTTATTTTTGCCACAAATACACTGTTTTTGCCGTAATTATTAAAATAGTTTATGAAATTATGTCACAGCGGGACGGTTCTTTTGTTACATTGATAAGCCGTAGCGTTTAGTAATAAAAACATTTAAATTTGGTGGCAAAATGAGATGTAATTGGCGTAATTTCACTATATTTGTGCCGTTTTTATGATATAACACAAAAGACGAACAGTAAGATGAAAAAGGTTATCAGCACAACAAAGGCTCCCGCAGCCATCGGCCCCTATAGTCAGGCCATCAGAGTAGGCAATCTTGTTTACACCTCTGGGCAGATTCCCATTGATCCTGCTACGGGCGTGTTTGCAGAGGGAGGAATCAAGGAGCAGACGCGCCAGTCGCTGCTCAACCTGAAGGCCATTCTTGAAGAGGCTGGCCTGACGATGAACGATGTGGTGAAGACAACGGTATTCATGGCCGACATGAACGACTTTGCCGCGATGAATGCTGTCTATGCAGAGTTCTTCGCAGAGCCATATCCAGCCCGTTCTGCCGTTGCCGTCAAGACGCTGCCCAAGGGTGCATTGGTTGAGATTGAAGCCGTTGCTGGCGTGTAAAAAAGTTGAACCAACAAAAGCTGAACGTTATGGCAAAAGAACTTTCAATGGTAAAGCATTATCTGAAGACACTGGAGGCGACCGTCTGCCAGCAGTGGGACCAGAAGGCACTCTGCGACTATCAGGGCGACGCCTTTACGTATGCCGACGTGGCGCAAAGCATTGAGCAGTTCAGGATTTTCCTTGCCGATGCAGGCATCACCAAGCGCAGCAAGATAGCCATCTGTGCGCGCAACTGTGCCCGCTGGGCCATGACGTTCTGGGGCATCAATGTCAACGAGTGTGTGGCTGTGCCCCTGCTGGCCGATTTCCACCCCAACAGCATCTCGACCCTGACGCACCACTCCGACAGCGTGCTGCTGTTCACCGACAAGGCGATATGGCACGAGCTCAACCCCAGCCAGATGCCCAACCTCAGGGCTGCCATCGACGTGAAGGACGGCACGATGCTCTGGCACCGCGACGACAGGGTGGCCCAGGCCTGGGAGAACCGCGAAAAGGCCTTTGCGCAGAAGCACCCCAATGGTTTGACCAGGGAACAGATTTCCTATCCGTCGGACAACATGGACAAGCTGGCCATCATCAACTACACCTCGGGAACCACCGGCAATCCCAAGGGCGTCATGCTCACCTACGGCGCCATCTCCGACACCGATGCCTTCAGCAACAGCCATTTCCCCAACCAGCCCGGCGAGACCATCGTCTCAATGCTGCCCATGGCCCACATGTACGGACTGGCCATTGAGTTCATCCACCCCAATGTCGACGGCGTGACGGTCTATTTCCTCAACAAGACACCCTCGCCCTCGACGCTGCTGAAGGCCATGCAGGAGGTCAAGCCCTATATGGTGGTCACCGTGCCGCTGGTGATGGAGAAGGTGTATGCCAATTCCATCAAGCCCGCCCTCGACAAGATGAAGTGGCTGACGGCCATACCCCAGGCCCGGAAAGCCATTTACAAGATAGTGCGCAAGAAGGTGCTGGCAGCCTTTGGCGGCCGTGTGCGAGGCTTCATCATGGGCGGCGCTGCCCTGAAGCCCGAGGTCGAGGAGTGTTTCACCCGCATGCATCTGCCCTTTACCGTGGGCTATGGCATGACCGAAGCCTGCCCCCTGCTGGGCTGGGAATGGTGTACGGAGTTTGTGCCCGGTTCCTGTGGCAAGCCAGTCCACGACCTTCGCATCAACTCTGACGACCCGATGAATGTACCAGGTGAGATACAGGTGCGCGGCGATAACATCACCATCGGCTATTACAAGAATCCTGAAGCCAATGCTGCCGCGTTTACTGACGACGGATGGTTCCGCACTGGCGACTTGGGACTGCTCGACAAAGACAACAACATCTTCATCCGGGGCCGCATCAAGTCGATGATTCTGAACTCGTCAGGCCAGAATATCTACCCTGAGGAGCTCGAGGCCGTGCTCTCAGGCTGTCCCTACGTCAATGAGTCGCTGGTCGTTGAGCGAAAGGGTAGGCTGGTGGCGCTGGTCTATCCTGAGATACCCGACGACCTGGACATGAGCAAGCGCTCGGAGATACCAGAGCTTATCCGCACCACCGCCAACAAGCAGCTCCCCGTCTACAGCAAGATTAACGAAGTGGTGTTTGTTGACGAGCCCTTTGAGAAGACGCCGAAAATGAGCATCAAGCGCTATCTGTATCGGTAGTAGTAACACTTAAACTAAAAAATATTGTAGAAAACGTTTGGCTGTATCGAAATAAATGTGTAGCTTTGCAGCCGTTAATCATAATTCTATCACAAAACAAGCAAATTGTAGCAAAAAGAATGAACGAAATGACTAAGAAATCAGTCAGACGTCGAGCGGTTCAATAACAGTTATTGTAACCTCTTGCTCTTCATTCGCTGAAGCGTTCTTTGACATATTGCTACAATGTCGGAGGCTTTGTGATGGTGTAAACTCTATGTAGACAGGGAGTTCAAGTAGTTCAAGGAGTTCAAGACGTATGTCTTACGACCCCGGGGAATCAGGTATTGTCTTGAACTCCCTGAACTCCCTGAACTCCTTGTTTCCTTATCTCCTTGAACTCCCTGAACTCCTTGTTTACCTATAAAAATAGAATTATGATTATGACTTATTCAAATAGACTGATTGACGATTTTAAGCGACAGACAAAGACAACTGTCTGGAAACACCTGAACGCGATGGCCACTAATTACGCCGTCTACTCAACCCGCCTGAACGGCTTATCTCCCTACCTGACCGACTATACCGTCTGTCTGTATTGCAATGAAGCAAACCTGGTCATAGTATGCCTCGACTGCTGCGGAAGTGAGGCCTATGAAGAGGTTGATCCACTCAGCCCGATGCTCTTGTTCGAGGACTGCGAGCCTCGTGTGAGCGTAGTCTGGAAACTCAACGAGGCTGTACGATTAGCCAAGAAAAGTCTCCAGTCGGTAAACCCTGACATGAAGGTCTTCGGCGTGTTACTGACCGAGGCCGAAATCCTCAATTCCTTCGCACTTGACGGCGTGTGGGATGCGAGCGACATCATGGTGATTGACGGCCTCAAACGGCTGAAATACAAGCAGATTCGGACTAACAGCGATTACACCCTGGCCTCGAAAGCCTATGCCGATGCTGTCATCGGTCGTGACTATGACGCGACGGCAGAAGTTGAAGATGAGGATGAGCCCTCGTCGGATACCGATGACTTCATCTTCCCTGATGGCGAGATTCAGCAAAACAACAACATCAGCGTCAAGGTTGAAATACTGCGTCCCATTCCCAATCCACGCGAGGAATTAGACAAGCTGGTCGGGTGCGCCGAAATCAAGCGCCGCATGGACGAGATAGTCGCCCTGACCAACTACAACAAGATGATGCGCAAGCTGTTTCCCAACAGCAAGCAGCATGAGGTATCGCTCCACAGCGTCTTTCTGGGCCGCCCCGGTACAGGCAAGACGACGGTCTGCAAAATCTTCGGCTCACTGTTGCACAAGGCAGGCGCACTGTCAAAGGGGCATGTGGTGGTCTGCGACCGCGGAACCTTCATCGGAACCCTCTGGGGCGACGAAGAGAGGTCGATGAGGCAGGTGCTGCAGTTGGCCAAGGGCGGTGTGCTGATGATTGACGAGGCCTACCTGCTGAACGGCAAGCATGAGGGCGACCCGGGGAAGCTGGTCATTCAACTGCTGATGAACGTCCTGGCCGACGAGACTCAGCGCGACATTGCCGTTGTGCTTTGCGGCTACAGGGAGCCCATGATGAAACTGCTCGACAGTAACCCCGGCCTGCAGTCGCGCTTCCCCAACAAGTTCGAGTTTACTGACTTCACAGTCGACGAACTGCTTCAGATAACCCGCAGCCGCGTCAGTGACTATGATTACAAGTTCACCGTCGAGGCATGGGCGAAGTACAGCACGATGCTGGCGCAGGCCTATCAGATGCGCAATCCCGAGACGTGGGGTAATGCCCGCTTCATTGCCAACCAACTGGAGCGCATCTACATCCGGCATGCTACGCGGTGCGTTAGCCTTCAGCCTAAGGACAAGCGTGAACTGCTGCTGCTGACGCCCGAAGACATCATGCCGATGGAGGTTCCCCGCCAGAAAGCCCAGATAGGGTTCCATTAACCTGCCTTACAGAATATTCAGGGCAATGGCAGCACAGGCTTCGGCATCGGCCAGAGCATGGTGATGGTGCTGCAGCGAGTAGCCGCAGGCAGCAGCAACGGTCTGTAGCTGATGGTTGGGCAGCCGCTGGCCAAACTGCCTGCGCGAAGCCCTGAGCGTATCGTGGAAGCAGTAGTCGGGGTAGTCCATCTGGTACACCTTGAACACAGCCTTCAGGCAACCCTCGTCGAATCGGGCATTGTGGGCCACGAAGGGGATTGAGGCAATCAGGTCGCGCCTGTTGTCCAGGGCCAGCTGGTCGGCAAAGAACACATCGGCAATGCGCTCCTCCAGCCGCTGCCATACCTTCGAGAACACCTCTGCCTCGTCAGTGTCCTGCCGGCTCAGTCCGTGCACCCGCTGGCACCAGTAGTTGTAGTAATTAGGCTCAGGCTGAATCAGGCTGTAGAACGTGTCGGCCACCTGCCCGTTGCGCACCATGACCACCCCCACCGAGCAGACGCTCGACGGCTCCTGGTTGGCTGTCTCAAAGTCGATGGCTATAAAGTCCCTTAGCATCGTTCCTTCTTGGTTTTCAGCCGTTTATCACTTGTCCTTCAAGTAGTCGTGCAGGTCGATGGTCCCTGCCTCGCTCTCGGCATCAAGGGTTGGCTCATACTCCACCATCCGCGTCGTGCCGTCCGTCTTGTTGACATAGAAATAGACAAGAGCACCGGTATAGCTGCGGAAAACCACCTGGTAGGCCGAGTCCGACTCTTCACCCATCGTTACGCTCATTATCGAGGGATTGTCCTCAGCAATGCTCCAGTCGTAAGCGCTGTGGCAATAGTTGCTCACGCCCTCCAAGGCCATTTCGGCCGTCATCTTGCTCTCCTGGGCCTTCTGGCTGCATGAGCACAGAGCCAGGCCCGTCAATAAAAATGAAAAGACTATATGTTTCATAATACTATTCTTCAATTACCTCCAGATAAAAGCTTAGTGGGCGGAAACCGTCATTGCAGCTAATCATGGCACTCATCGGGTTCTTCATCCAGCCGTCGAAGAAGTTACCCTCGCCGCGGGCCAGCGATTCCACAAACTCTCGCATCGACGACCATGCCGATGGGCACAACCCCTCAGGGCACTGCCCGTCAGTAGAAACCCATTGCTGACCCACACTGACGTCGCACGTGTGCTCAATCGCGTTCTCATACTGTGCCATCAGGTCAGCGTATACCGTCTGCCGCATGGCTGTTATTCTTACCTTATTCATATATTTACGTCACTAGCGAATACAGATAGCTGCCGAAGCTCACCAGCGCCCAAATCATCAGGCCGATGAGCAGCAGCAGGACCACGAGCACCACAGCCGACTGCCAGGCCCGCTGGTTCACCTGCCTGATGACGGTCTCGTCGCCGTCGACAAAGCCCTGAATCATCTCCATGTTCTGGATATTGGCCCGGTGGAAGAAGTCGATGATGTCGCCCACAAAGAAGGGAATCATGCCCATCAGCACGTCGCGCAGCGCATTGTTCAGCACAGCCAGCGTCAGCGGAATGCTCCTGATGACCCTCGACGAGAAATAGACAAACGGCACCACGCTCAGCAGAGCAATGGCGTCGCCCCAGCCCGGAACGAAGCCCATCAGCGCATCCAGATAGTACCGGTCCATGTATCGCGTCACGCTCCCCATCGCCTGATACACCTTGTTCTCCATCAGCCTTTTCCGCCTCAGTGCCCTCTTCTCCTCTTTATCCATACACATCATCAATGACCGTGCAAAAATACAAACTTTTCGGGAATGTTGCAAGGAAAAGGGGAAAAAACAGCAAGAACGGGAACTCCATCCACCGCGACTCCCCGTCCTGCGTTCGTCTACCCGGCGGGTAGAGCCCCTCAACCAGGCGGGTAGCGGGCAGTTTGGCGGCGGGTAGCGGCTGAGAGCCCGAAAATGTGCAAATGTGCAAATTGCAAAAATTTTTAGAGGTAAGCGGAGTGGAAGAGAGAATAGATAATTATTAGTAATTATTATATAATATATTGATTATTAAGTATTTATAATATATTTAATACTTATTCTAACTATACTTCAACTTTTCTCGGTCATCAGAAAAAATTTGCAATTTGCACATTTGCACATTTTTGCTGATTTTTTTTGTTTATTGACGAGATTTTTGTAATTTTGCAGACGATGAAGACAGATAGACAGATGGCTGCTGCGGCAGCTGAATTTGCACGCCGCTGGGAAGGTCGCGGCTATGAGCGGGGCGAGAGCCAGTTGTTCTGGGCCGACCTGCTGACCTCGGTGTATGGCGTGGAGAACCTGCCTGAGTTCCTGCGCTATGAGGAACAGGTGGCTTCGATGGTTGACTCCACGAACTTTATCGACGTGCATATCCCGTCGACAAAGGTGCTCATCGAGCAGAAATCAATCGATATTGACCTGCGCAAGCCCGTCAAGCGAGGCGACGGATACATCACTCCGTTCCTGCAGGCAAAGCTCTACATCGTGAATATGCCTCAGAGCGAGCACCCGAAATGGGTGGTGACGTGCAATTTCAAGTCGTTCCTGGTCTATGACATGAACCAGCCCAATAGCGAGCCTGAGGAGATTCTGCTCGAGGACCTGCCGACGGAGTACTACCGTCTGAAGTTCCTCGTCGACGTTCAGAGTGAGCATATCTCGAAGGAGATGGAGGTGTCGATGCAGGCAGGCGAAATCGTGGGCAGAATCTATGAGGCCCTGCTGAAGCAATACGACGACTCATCGCCCGAGGCCCTGCGCTGGCTGAACATCCTGTGCGTGCGACTCGTCTTCTGTCTGTATGCCGAGGATGCCGGCGTGTTCGCCCGCGACCAGTTCCACGACTACCTGGTACGCTATGATGCCGACGACCTGCGTAATGCACTTATCCGATTGTTTGAAGTGCTAAACACTCCTATTGACCAGCGCAGCAAGTATCTGAAGGACGACCTGAAGGCATTTCCCTATACCAACGGCGGGCTGTTTGAGGAGCAGATTGAGATACCACAGTTCACGGAGCAGCTGAAGCAGACGCTGCTACAGAACGCCTCGCTCGACTTCGACTGGAGCAAGATATCGCCCACCATATTCGGTGCCGTTTTCGAGTCGACGCTGAACCCCGAGACGCGCCGCTCAGGCGGCATGCACTACACGTCGATAGAGAACATCCACAAAGTGATAGACCCGCTGCTGCTCAACGACCTGCGCCACGAGTTCTACACCATCCTTGAAGAGAAAGTCGAGAAACAGCGCGTGCGCCGACTTGATGAGTTCCAGGACAAGATGTCGCAGCTGACATTCCTCGACCCCGCCTGTGGTAGCGGAAACTTCCTGACGGAGACCTACCTGAGCCTGCGCCGCCTGGAGAACGACGTCATCCGCGCCAAGTATCACGGCCAGACCATGATGGGCGCCTTCGTCAACCCTGTGAAGGTGAGCATCCAGCAGTTCTACGGCATCGAGATCAACGACTTCGCCGTCACCGTGGCCACTACCGCCCTCTGGATAAGCGAGGCACAGATGCTCAGCGAGACCGAGCGCATCATCCATCAGGACATCGACTTCCTGCCGCTGAAGCCCTACCATAACATACGCGAGGGCAATGCACTGAGGATGGAGTGGGAATTAGTTGTGCCAAAAGAGAAATTGAACTACATTATCGGTAATCCGCCGTTCGTGGGATATACCTTCCAAACAGAGCAACAAAAGGAAGACCTCGCCGCCGTTTGCCGCGAGTGCGGAAAGAATATCGACTATGTGGCAGGGTGGTATTATAAGGCTGCAAAACTGATGCAGACCTCCAAGGTAAAGGCTGCGCTTGTGTCAACCAATAGCATTACTCAGGGTGAACAAGTGTCAGCTATATGGAAACCATTGATGGAGCAATATGGCATACGCATCGATTTTGCATACCGTACATTCCGATGGGACAGCGAGGCTACGCTGAAAGCCCATGTGCATTGCGTCATCGTAGGATTCAGCAGTATCTACAGTCCTGAACCAAAAGAAAGGTTAATTTTCGAAGGGGTAAACACCGTCAAGGCTGACAATATAAATCCTTATTTGCTTGGCGCACCAACTGTTTTCGTCGACAAGCGAAAAAAGCCGCTTTGCGCGAATGTGCCTCAGATGATGAAAGGTAGCCAGCCTACCGATGGAGGCAATCTTATTCTTTCACCCGAGGAGCGTGAAGAGTTGATCAAGAAGAGTCCGCAACTGTCAAGTTACGTCCGCCCATTCGTTGGTGCCGACGAATTTATAAAAGGAAAGGAGCGCTATTGCCTATGGCTTGACGGAGCCAACCCTGAAGACCTGATGCACAGTGCCGAACTGGCAAGGCGCATAGCCGCCGTTCGTGAGTGCCGCAATGCAAGTCCCAAGGCTGCTACGCGACAGTGGGCAAATTATCCCACACTTTTCACGGAGAACCGCCAGCCGAATGACACCTATATTTTAGTGCCAAGCGTTTCTTCAGAGAAACGTCAATATGTGCCTATGGGATTTTTAACTCCAGATGTTGTGGCCAGCAACCTTGTGCTTATTATCCCCAATGCCTCTCTTTACCATTTCGGCGTGCTTACATCGAGCGTCCACATGGCTTGGATGCGAGCAGTCTGTGGAAGGCTTGAAATGCGTTACCGTTATTCTGCCGACATCGTTTACAACAATTTCCCCTGGCCAACGCCAACGGAAGAGCAGGAGCAGAAGATTGAGCAGGCGGCACAGGCGATTCTTGATGTCCGTGCCAAATATCCCGACAGCACGCTGGCAGCTCTCTATAGTGAGAACTTCATGCCCGCCGAACTCCGCCGAGCCCACCAGCAGAACGACCGCGCCGTGATGCAGGCTTACGGATTCCCCGTCAAGACCATGACCGAAAGCCAGTGCGTGGCAGAACTATTCAAGATGTATCAAGAGTTAACGAAATAATGGCTCGGTAGAGCTACTACCTCATAGCGACTGACGCCATTCCATTATATTTCCCCATTATAATTTCAAGGACTAATAACGTAAGCCTATCGAAGCAAAAGAGCATTATCAACCTGTCAGCCCCCCCCCTTAGCGGCTACCCGGACCTGTCTCGGATGGTTATGTAACAGGAAGTGCCATCGGCCTTATATTATAAATAAGGTGCGACAGACACCGCAGGACGCATTAGCCTAATTAATTATTTTAAAAAAGCTCAATATGAGCAGGAGATACAAAGAAACAGAAATAGCAGATAACAACAAATCACGCCAGGCTGAGTCTCATGCAGACGGCAGCCCTAGAGTTAATCGTTCCCTGTTTTCGGGGTTCGGAGTTTCTAATTTTACAGTCACCAAGCGCGATGGGAGCAAATGTGGCTTTTCGCTTAATAAGGTAATCTCGGCCATAAAGTCAGCCTTTGAGAAGAAGGAGGTCGAAGTGGACGATAAGTGGGTAAAGATACCGCGTCGATATTTCGATGATGATTTATTGTCGCCCTCAGAATTTCTTGGCTATATCAGCGAGCGAAGGCTACATGAGTTTTCCGCACAGGAGGATAACCCCAAAAGGGGGCACCCCAGGCTGAAGCAGCTTATAAACAAGTTCAAGGACTGCGAGGTTGTGGGATGGTTCAAGTCTGCCTGGGCTGCAGCGAAGAGCAAAGCCCTGGAATTTTACCAAGACCTGACTCAAATGTCGGTCTGCTTCCTCCGCAGCATCCATCTGGCTTTCAGTTCTGAGGATGATGACCCTTATGGTAAGGTGTCGCACTATCACCAGATGCTGGAGAATGAAATACCAGGGCTGCCTTCGCGCGAAACGATTAGCAGGAACTACAGGTGGTTTGTTAATTGGAAGGCACTTCTAAGTGAAAAATATGAAGATGCCAAGCATAAGAAGGAAAGATATAAGCATTGGCTATGGGAGAGGCTGATAGAATGGATAAGGCAATACCTGTTAGAGTTAGCACCTCAATATGCCACATAAACATCAAAAAGAGTGGGAAACTGAAATAGTTCCCACTTTTTTTATGCCCCAGAATTGATGGTCATTTGTTGGTCAAATTTAGTCGTGAAAAATGCCGTACTTTGCACCATTAAATCTTTATTAGAACAAATATTATGCAAAGTAACAAATTACAAAAGAAAAAGACCGGGTCGCTGCAGGGCGGCGACTCGGTCACCTACGTCACCCGCCCGAAAGGGAAGCCGAGCGTGACGACGAAGGGCAAGCTCAACGAGTGGGACAACGGCTACAAGGAGTTCATTCCCCAGGGCCAGAAGCCAAGTAACAGAACCATGCTGAAGCAGCTGGGCAACAGCAGCTTCTACCGTAGCGAGGGCGAGAAGGAGAGTTCGTGGAGCCTCCATCTGAACGTCGGCGCCAAGGACTGTGCCGACCCCGTCGGCGAGATGTTCGACCAGTTCATGCATCTGACCGAGGGCGAGCGCAAGACGGCACCCAAGCTGCCTGCCGACGGCGAGGGCCGCATGCTCTACGACGACGGGCAGGGGCTGCAGGTGTGGCTTGACACGGCTCGGCACGAGGTGCAGATTATGACGCGCCTGGCGTGTACGCACCAGATTGAGCGCCAGCTGCTGCAGGCCCAGGCCGCGATGAACGTCACGCTGGGCCGCTACCGCGGGGAGATTCTGAACAATCAGTATAATAACCAAGATAAATAATGTACACGTGCGTATGGAAAAGAACTGGCGATTCGTCTATCAGGACAATATGTACTGGGGCTCGTGCGAACCCTGCACGGCCTCGGTGTTTGCAACATTGGTGCGCAACGCCTCTGTGAACTGGAAGATCTGCATGCGCCGCGCAGTCAGACAGGCAGTAAAGGCGGGGCAGTCGCTCGACTCGTTCACACGTAACAGCGATTACCAGAAGTGGTGCATAGCGCAGCAGAGCCGACCTCGTGCGGGCGAGAAGTTCGCAGAACTCAGTACAGCTGTAAAACTGCTGCAATGGGTTGACACGCTGAAAGGCTCGCTGCCCGACTTCATCTATGCCGTCAGCGAATTCGGACTTGTGCCGCGACTTGACAAGAACGGTAACCCGAGGGTCGATGCCGAGGGTCAGCCTATACTCTACCGCCGCCGCATGCAGGACAACATCCGGCACCTGAGCGGCCTGTTCATGAGCGACTACGACCACCTGCCCTTCCCTCCGCAGGAGCTTTATGAGAATACCCTGAAGCCGGGCTATCCCTTCATCACCCGTCTGGCTCATCTGACGTCGTCGGGCGAGGGGCTGCGCCTGGTAAGCGAGTGGAACCCGGAAATCGGGGGAAACATTGCCGACCAGCAGTACATTCAGGCTCGTGAACTCGGCATGCTCAACGTGACCGGTACTACGGGCAAGTACGTTACTGACAACAGCTGCACCAACGCTGACAAGCTTAGCTTCTGTCCGCGACTGGAAGACATCATGTTTATTAACGAAGATAAATTATTTCATCTTTAAACCCTTTTAGCTTATGGAGAAAGACTTATTTCAAAATGAGTTCGACCAGCAGTACGGCGATGCCTACCGAAATGGTCAAAGCAACGCCACCAACCCTGACCACCAGTTGCCCGGCAACGTGATGGCAGAGGGCGGTGGCCAGTCATCAACCGCAGCCACAACGGCAGCCGGGGAACTGGCAGCTCAGATGGCTCCAAAGGACTTGGAAAAGGAGCAGTACAAGCTGTTCGGCTTCGACATCCGCGACTATGTCGGCGTCATCTATCCCAATGGCCCTAACGTGCGCCACCGTGCCGCCCTGAAGCTCTTCTATGACTTCCTGGTCATGCGCGACGGCGACCAGGACCGTGCCCGACGTGACCTGCTGGCTATCGATTTCGTTCAGGAAATCGCCGGCGAGCGCGGCATGGCCGAAATCGACCGCATTGTCGAGGCTGGCCGCAAGCTGCTGCAGAAGCGCGAGTCGGAGAACTTCAACGACCCGCAACCCTCGAAGGAGATGCGCCGCGCCATTGAGCAGCTGACAGGGCGCAAGTATGGCGTGCTGGTTCGCGAGCTGCGCGCCGTGGCCGTAGGGCGTGAGCTGGATGCCGACGACGAGGTGTTGCAGTTGCTCAACCGTATCGGCGAGCGCCTGCAGAAGAAGTTCTTCAAGCACTTCGAGCTGCTCCGGCTCGTGTGTCACCGTCTGAAGCGCAAGCACTACATAGCGGGACTCTATGTGGGCGGCTGTCTCGGCTCAACCCTGATGACACGTATGCACTACAAGCTGTTTACGTCTCCAGGAAGAGCCCTGCGCCTTAACAGCATCGTGGAGCTGATTGGCAGGACAGGTTCGGGAAAATCGCTGGCAATCGTCTTGTATCGCATTATGATGGAGCCCGTCAAGGTTTCCGACGCGGCACAGATAGAGGCGCTGAACCGTTACAATGAAGAACGCGAAATGAAAAACGGCGCAGAGAAATCGAAGACCGTGAGACCCAAGGGCATCTTGCGCTGTCTGCCTTCGGAGGCGTCGGCTGCGGCCATTCGCGAAGCTGAGTTCAACGCGAAGGAGATAATAGACGGGGTCGAAGTCCCGCTTCATGTCTTCCAGCAGAACAGCGAGCTCGACGAGGTGCTGGCCCAGCAGAAGAAGTCGTATATGAATATTGAACAGCTTTTCTACAAGGCCTTAGGCAACGAGCCTGCAGGCACGTTCCTCAAGAGCTCATCGAGTATGGTCGGCGAATACGATGTACACTATTCTGCGCTCTTCTCTGGCACCCCCTCGGCCATCTCGAGACAAATAACCCCAACGACATTTGCCAAGGGTCTGCCGCAGCGCCTCGGCATTGTGCCCATGGGCGACAGCAACTTCGAGATGATCGAGAACCATGAATACGATGAGACCGACCGCCAGCGCGACGAGAAGCTGCGTGAATGGTCGTATCGACTGGACGCCACGAAAGGCGAGATTCCCATCCCGGCTATGCTCTCCGACGCACTCTACTCGTGGAATAAGCGGCGTATGCAGGATGCTAAGGAGGAGGCCAGCAAGGCAATGGAGGATTTGGTAAAAAGGCCGGTAATCGTGGCACTCAATTTGGCTCTGCCTTACATTCTGGCCCGCCACTGGGACCGGATGGTGGAAGACGGTGGGAAATACAAATGCGGCCCTGACTTCGAGATAGACAAAATCGACGTTGAATTCGCCTTGGCAGTCTGCGACGCGCAGTTCGCCTTCCAGCAGTTGTTTGCTCTACCTGTCGGCGAGAGGTACTACGACGACCTTGCAGCCGAGCAGGCATCGAACACCCGCCATCAGCAGAAGACGCTACTGGCCTACCGCCGACTTCCCAACCCCTGCACGCCCGAAGACGTTGACCGCGAGTATGCCTATAATGGCAACAAGAACTCCATCAACAGCCGCTTGAAGCGTCTGCAGGACGACGGACTGCTGCAACGCATACGCAGCGGCGAGGACAAGGGTAAATACCGTAAGCTGGCATAATGTGCAAATGTGCAAATTGCATTTGTTTTCACTCGTAAAGTACACAAAGGGCGCGCAGCTCTTTGTGTATTTTTCTATGAAAATATTTGCAGAAATGTTTGGTGGTTTCAATTATTTTTTGTAACTTTGTACCATCAAAGAAAGCGGGAATGGGCCACCCGGTGTAGTTGGTCCGAGTGATTCTGAAACCATGAAAAACAATTACAAAGATGGCAAGGAATGAGATTGCAATGTTGGTCGACGTGTACAAGAACCGTAACACAGCCAGCAAGACGTATGGCCAGTTCTATGGCCGAGTTTTCGCCCGTGAGACGCTCTCGCTGAAGGGATTCGCCAAGCACATGCTGGAGCACGGCAAGCGCATCACCTACGAGGAACTGGTGCTGACGCTGCAGCAGATGGTGTCGTGCCTGAAGGAGCTGGCTATCCAAGGGGTGCCGGTGAAGATGGACGGCCTTGGCACGTTCTACCCCTCCATTGAGTCGACGCCTGCTGCCGGAGTGCTTGAGTACGACCCTCTGGTGTCTTCCCCTGGAAAAAGTTGACTCATAAAAAGTCAACAAGATGAAGTATTA